>JAADDV010000018.1 GCA_013153795.1 Aquificota bacterium
ATTCCTGAAAGAAAAGGAATAAAATTAAAATTCATCTTAGCCTCTTAAAAAGGAAGTTTTCATCTAAAATTTTATATTTTTAGGCCATAATAATAAAATGAATAATGTGTATAATTTTATAAGGAGGTTTTAAATGGGAAAATTAAAAGTTGTAGTAGATAGAGTAATATGTGAAGGAATAGGACCTTGTGCCGAAGAAACAAAATATATTGAGTTAGATAAGAGACATAAAGCTGTAATTTTAGAACCAGGTAAGGACAAAGAAGAACTTTTCAAAGAAGTAGCAGAAAAAAGAAGACAGGAGGTCATTTTAGATTTAACTCCTGAAGAAGAAGAAGAGATTTTTAGAGCAGCTGAAGCCTGTCCTGTAAATGCTATATTCATATATGACCCTGAAACAGGAGAGCAACTTTATCCTTAAAGGGCTAATATGAGAATTCCTCCTGATGTTCCTAAAGAGCTTGTAGAAAAGTTAAAAAAAGAACAGATAGATTTATCTAAAAAGCTTAATCTAAAAGATAAAAAACCTTTATCAGATATAAGATATGTAGCAGGTATAGATGTAACTTTTACAAATATATGGGAAAATCCTACAACTGGTATTGCTTGTATAACTGTTTTAGATACTAAAGATAACTTTAAAGAAGTAGAAACTGTTTTTGCAACAAAGAAAGTGGATTTCCCATATATTCCTACTTTTCTTGCTTATAGGGAGCTTCCTGTTATTTTAGAAGCTTATAAAAAACTTTCTTCTAAACCAGATGCTTTTATTGTAGATGGTATGGGTATTCTTCATCCTAGAAAAATGGGTATTGCTTCTCACTTTGGGGTAATAACAGATACAATCTGTATAGGTTGTGGAAAGTCTAAATTAGTAGGAGATTTTCAAGAACCGCCTAATAATCCTCGAGCATATAGACCTGTTTATGTAAATGGAGAAATTAGAGGTTATGTAGTTAGAAGTAAAAAAAATACAAATCCTATTTTTGTTTCTCCTGGAAATAATATATCTCTTCAATCTTCTGTCCAGCTTGCTTTGAGAAACTTAAACGGGTATAAACTACCTGAACCTACAAGACTTGCTCATAATAAACTTCAGGCCTATAGAAAAGAGATATTAAAAAACTCCTAAGCTGTTTTTTCTAAAGAAGCTCCATATTTTTCTATAAAAAGTTCTTTAGAATTTTCATCTTGATAAAGAGTAATTTTTTTATCATAGTGAAGAAATAAAAGAGCAATAAAAGCTTGTGGTTTATTAGGCACATTTAACTGAGATAAAGATATATATCCTTGTAGATTTTCAAGTTCCTTTTCCAAATACTCTATTGTTTCTTCAAGAGAAGCATGGAAAAGGGGGATTTCCAACTGCTTTTTCTTTCTTTTCTTATTTACCTTTTTATTTGAATATTTTTTCTTAGGTTTAAACTCTATAACAGGAGAAACATATTTTTTTAATACGTGAGCAATCTCATCTATTGTATAAAATCTTTTTATTCCAAATATTCTTTTTCTACTTTTTTTAGTTTCTACTTTTTCTTCATTTTCTAATTTTAAAGCTTCTGCTTTCATTTTTAATAAAAGAGCTGCTGCTGCTAAAGCTCTAGATGCAAGTCTCAAATCTGGAATGTACATTTTTTTTATTTCTTGAATATATTTATCTGCAAGCTTGACTATATCAACATTCCATGGGTCTATCTCACCATTTATAATAAGCTTTAGGACTATATTAAAAGGATGTTTTTCTTCTACATTTAACATTAAGGAATAACCTTTGAATTTGGAATTTTAAAACCTTTTCGGATGTAAAGCTTTTTTTCTAAATATTCAAAATAATCTTCAGGAAGTTTTAAATCATAAATTAAAGCAAAAATATTATATTTTTTTCTAACTTCAGGAGGTATTTTTATAAAATCTTTATAGGTTGTTATCCAAAAATCTACATCTTCATTTAATTTTAAGTCTTCATAATCATAATGGTCTGGAAAAGACTTTGTATATTTTATTTTAAAACCACATTTTTTAGCACAATCTAACATATATTTAAAAAATTGCTGATTATTTCCTAAACCTGCAAAGACACCTATATCCACATTTACCATAATATCAAAGTTATATTCTAAATTACCATCAGTTAGTCTGTTAAACTCTTCTTTTACAACAAAGAATGGTTTTGTATATCTATTTAAATGAAGTAATAATTCTTTTTTTTCTTCTTCAGAAAGTAAAAAAGTTTTTGTAATAACAAAAGCATCAGCATATTTATTAAAAGACCGAGGCTCTCTTAGTCTTCCAGAAGGAAAAGGTTCATCTTTCCAAAAAGGTTGGGTAGCGTCAATTACAAGTATATTTATATCTCTTTCTAGTTGATAATGTTGAAAGCCATCATCTAAAATAAATATATCAGGTTTTATTTCCTCTAAAGCTTTTAATCCTGCTTTGTATCTATTTTCTCCTACTACAACAGGAATTCCAGCTTTTGCTATAAGATATGGTTCATCTCCAGCTGTTTTTACATCTACAAAAATTTTTTCTCCATCTGAAACAATAATAATACCTTTTGATTTTCTTTTATATCCTCTAGATAAAACACAGGGTTTTAAACCTTTTTGTTTGAAATATTTTGCTGTTTCTATAGTAACAGGAGTTTTTCCTGTCCCTCCAAAAGAAAGATTTCCTATAGATATAACAGGTATTTCTAATCTTTTTGTTTTTAAAATACCTGCTTTATATAGTTTTCTTCTTAAAGAAGCCAGATTTTCATATATTTTTGTTATCAGTTTTTTCATAATAAGAAAATACCTGCAACAATTTATTACTAAATAAATTGGGTTTTTATTTTCTTTAAAGCTATATTTTCTTAAATCATTTTGCCAGAAATATGATTATAATTGCAAGATAGGATATTTAGAGATTTTGATATTTAGCCTGCGGCTCTTTGTAAGCCGGGTTCTGTTTTAATGGTCATTTATCTAAGCTCCCTACCCAGAGGCTTCAGGCGGGCAACCTTCAAGCGCCTCTCTATTTGGGATTGCTCCAGGAGGGGGTTACCTAGCCTGCCAGCTCACGCTGACAGCTGGTAGGCTCTTACCCTACCGTTTCACCTTTACCTGTTTTCACAGGCTATTCGGCTTTTTCAGCCTACTAACCACCTGCTCAAACAGGAAGTCTGTTTTCTGTGGCCCTATCCGTAGGATTACTCCTACCTGCCTTTCGGCAGCTCCTTGCCCTATGGAGCCCGGACTTTCCTCTCTGCAAAGCAGAGCGACCAAACAAGAGCCGCAGGCTATTTTGTAATATATTATAAATATAAACTATTTCAAGACGTTCTTTCTCTTTTTAGAAATTTTCTACTCTCTAGAGGAATAACTTGCTATACCTAATAGAGTTAATCTATAAACTAATATAGGGTTTTTTCTCTTCATCTTAAATATAGTTCAAAAGGAGTAAGAATGGAAAAAGAAGTTTTGCACCAGATTGTTTTATCTGGAATATACTTTTTACAAGAAGAGTCTTTATTAGAAGAGCTTTTAGAGTTTCAAGAAAATATAAATAGAAAAATTGATTCTTTGTTTAAAAAAGAAAATTTTGCCTGTGAAAAAGGCTGTTTTTTCTGCTGTATAGGATGGGAAGTAAAGGGGATAATTCCTGAGGTTCTTTTATTTATAAGAGAGCTAAATGCTTTAGAGGAAAAAAAGAGAGTTAAAATATATGAAAAGCTTCAAGAGTATAAAGATATTCCTAATAAAGAAAATATTCCCTGTCCCTTTTTAGAAAGCGGATTATGTGTAGCATATTCTGGAAGACCTTTTGTCTGCAGAACTTACTCTTCGTATGATAAGGCCTTATGTGAAAAAAAAGAAACTTTTCAGTTTCCAGATATTATAGGAAAGGCCTTAGATATTGTAAAAGAAGAAGTTTCTCTTGTAGAAAGCCCTTTTAACACTCTTTTTGAGACAAAAATACCCCTCACTCAAATTTCTTTTGATAAAACTAATAAATATTTCTATCTAAATCTTGGAGAAACCGCCTATATATATCCTTTGAAAAATAAAACAAATATACAAGCTGGTTTATATTCTCAAAAATATCTACGTTAAGAGGATACTACAGCAACTGTTTTTTCTTTTAACACAGCAATAATAACAAAGCTATTTTGATTATCTCTTTGTAAAATTGAAAGGGAAATCTTCTTATTTAAGATATTCTTTTTCTCGTGAAGCTCTTCCAGAATGTATATCCAGTCTACGTAGACATCAGAAAAGATTTCTGAAAATATAGTGTTAGCTAGATAAATATCCTCTTGAGAGGATAGAGAAAAAAGGAGAGTTTTATCATTTTTATCATACCTATAAATTCTAACCATAATCTTTTCACCTTCATATGTATTTCCACTCTCCTTTTTTCTGTTATTTATTAATAATATTAAAGTAAATTTCGTCTGCGTGGTAGGAGCTTCTTACAAGAATTCCACTAAAAACTTCTTTAAAGCCTGATTTGTAAGCTTTTTCTTCAAATTCTTTAAATTCTTCATCTGTGTAATATTTTTTTACAGAAAGATGATTTTTTGATGGTTGGAGATACTGTCCTATTGTAAAAATTTCACAGTTATGAG
The DNA here is from genome assembly GCA_013153795.1 of Aquificota bacterium. Lineage (GTDB taxonomy): Bacteria > Aquificota > Aquificia > Aquificales > Hydrogenothermaceae > JAADDV01. The sequence goes on from JAADDV010000018.1 coordinate 4,613, forward strand.
CTACAAGGTCTTCCATAACAGAAAAAATCTCTTCCTTCGTCTCACCAAGACCAACCATAATACCTGATTTTGAACGAATAGAG
>JAADDV010000014.1 GCA_013153795.1 Aquificota bacterium
TAAAATATGAAACAGGAATTTCAGATATATATGATTACTTACATGCAAAAGCTCAAAAATATATAGCAGAAAGTTCCTTATATCAGGCTTTATATGATAAGGAGATAGCTATTTCGTATCTAAAATATATTTTAGAGGAGTATAAAGATGACTAGATATATAAAATTTATTGTTTTTTTAATTTTAGTTATTTTACTTGCTTTAGGTGGTATAAAACTTTTAAAGAAAAGAAAAGAAGAATTAGCTATCTTCCAAAGCCAGAAAAACCTATTTATATAGTAAATGGAGTTAAAATTCAAAAAGGAAAAATTGAAGAAACAAGAGAGTTTTTAGGACAAATTATTCCTGATAAAACTATCAATATATCAACTAAATATGCCGGATACATAAAGAAAATTTTTGTTTCTGAAAAGACAAAAGTAAAAAAAGGAGATTTGTTAATAAAAATTGATGATAAACCTTTAAAAAAAGAAATCCAAAATCTTAAACTTTCTTTAGAAACTTTAAAAGCCCAATTAGAAGCCCTTTTATCTCAAAAAGAAGCTTTAAAGACTGCTTATAAAACTGCTTATAATACTTACTTAAGAAATAAAAAACTTTATCAGAAAAAAGCTTTTCCTAAGGAAAAATTAGAATTATCTTACTCAGCTTATAAAAAAGCTGAAGCTCAGTATAAGCAAATCTTAGCAAATATAAAAGATATAAAATCTAAAATAAAACAAACTCAAAATCAAATTCATATAAAAGAAAATGAACTTTTATATTTAGAAATAAAAGCTCCTATAAATGGAATTGTTTCAAAAGTTTTTTTAAAAGAGGGAAATATAGCTCTTACTGGAAAACCTCTTATTCAAATTTTTAATGAGGATAAATACAAACTTCTTATACAATTTCCTCAAAATCTTTTTTTAAAAGAAAAAAGCAAAGTTTTAATTCCTTTAAATGAAACAAAATATTTAACAGCATTTTTAGAAAAAATTTATCCAGCAGCTGAAAAAAATAATCTTTATATAGGAGAAGTTGTTTTAAATTCTCTTCCTGAAAATGTTAAGCCTTTTTCTTTTTTACACATAAAAGCTGTAATAAAAGAAGCTGAAGGGTTTATAGTGCCTAAAAATGCTATTTTACATTTATCTAATGGAATTTTTCTTTTAACTGAAGAAAATCGAAATATTAAAAGTATTCCAATAAAAATTTTGGCTCAAAATGAAAAATATGCTGTGGTTGAAGGAAATATTAATGAAAATATGATTGTAGCTATTGGAGATGAAAGCAAATTAAGACTTTTATTTTTAAAAGGAAAAGGGAAAATTCTAAAACAAGAGGATAAAAATGGATAAAAGGATATTAGAATATTCTTTAAAAAGACCTCACTTTATTTTATCTTTAATTTTTTCTCTTACTATATTGGGAATAATTGGTCTTTTCAATATAAAACAAAAGTTATTTCCTGATGCAAATAGACCTCAAGTTGCTGTAGTCGTAATAAATCCTGGAGCTTCAGCAAAAGATATGGCTGAAAATATTGCTATTCCTATTGAAAAGAGACTTTATACATTAGATAAAGTCAGAAAAGTTTCTTCTACTTCAAAAGATGAAGTTTCTGTAATAACAGTTGAATTTGAATACGAAAAAAATATAGGAGAAGCTGCTTCTGACGTTCAAAATGAAATTACAAAAGTTAAACCCTTTTTACCTAAAACTATCTTAGAACCTCAAGTTTATAAAATAACAGATGCTACTCCTCCTGTTATTGTGTTAGGAATCTCTCCAAAAAGGGAAGACATATCTCTAGTAGAAGTAAGACAAATTGCTGAAAATCAAATAAAAAATAAGTTTTTAAGATTAAAAGAAGTAGCAAATGTTGATGTTTTTGGAGGATATAAAAAAGAAGTTTTTATTCAAATAGATAAAGAAAAATTAAATAAGTATAATTTACCTATTTCTCTTATAATAACAAAACTTCAGCAGTTTAATATTGATACACCTATAGGCTTAATAGTAAATGAAAATAATCAAATTCTTATAAAATCCATAAATAAAGGTGATTCTTTAGAGAAATTAAAAAATTTGTATATCACAAAAGATATAAAAATTTCAGATATAGCAACTGTTAAATATGATTATTATACAAATAGCTCTTTTTATTATGGGAATGGTAAACCAGCAATAGCTCTTGCTGTCCAAAGGCAACCTACAGGCGATGCTTTAAAAACTATAGAAGCCGTTAAAAGCCTTATTCCTTCTCTAAAAGAAGAATTTCCTTATTTAGATTTTCAAATAACAGATACTCAAGAAAAAATTATAAAACTCAGTAATCTAAATATGTTAGAAGCACTTAGAGATGCTATCATTATGGTTTCTTTAGTTATCCTTTTCTTTCTTGCAAATATTCGACAAATGATTATAGCTGCTATATCTATTCCCTTTGTTTATGGAATAACAATTGGAATAATGTGGCTACTTGGAATGGAATTTAATATAGTAACTTTAACAGGAATTATTTTAGCTTTAGGAATGTTAATAGATGATGCTGTTGTTGTTTTGGAAAATATAGAAAGACACCTTCATGAGCTTAAAAAAGATATGAAAACAGCTGTATTAGAAGGGACAAAAGAAGTCCTGTTTCCAGTTATGGCAGGGACAATAGCAACATCAGTAGTTTTAATTCCTTTACTTTTTGTTGGAGATTATCCTCAAAGAATTTTTAGACCTTTAGCTGAAACCCTTATCATAGCTGTTGTTGTATCTTATTTTGTTTCTATTCTTTTTATTCCTTTGATAGCACCCTTTTTATTAAGGAAAACAAATCAAAAAAATAAGCTAGAAAAAATTATATTTTTAATATCAGAAAGTTTACTTAAGCCTTTAAGAGATTTTTATGTATCTGCAGTAAGCATTGTTTTTGAAAGAAAAATATTATCTATTCCCTATTTTTTAATAGTAATTTTTCTTTTAGTTTTCAGTTTAAAACAAATTATTCCAACTGTAGGAAAAGAAATAATGCCTCCAATGGATACAGGAATAGTTAAAGGGACTATAACTGCAGATAGTAATCTATCAATTTATCAAGTAGAGAAAATTGTTCAAAATATTTCATCAATTTTATCTTCAGATAAAGATGTAAAAATGTTTTCTATAGCTGTTGGCTCTGAGCCAGGTGTTTTTACAATGGGAAAGGCTGAAACCTCACAAACAATAAATCTTACTGTTCATTATACAGACCGTTTTCACAGAGAAAGAAACATTTGGGAAATAGAAAAAGAGCTAAGAAAAAAAATTTGGACAATTCCAGGAGTAAGGTATGTTCATATTTTTGATTATGGAGCGACTCCTTTATCTACTATAAAAGGAAATTTAGATGTTGTTATTATGGGAGATGATATAAAAAAACTTAATGAACTTGGAGAACAATTATTAAATATAACTTATGATGTAAGAGGTTTAGTTTCTGTTTCTAAAAGCTGGGACTTTGACAAAATAGTTTATAATCTAAATATAGACCACAAGAAGGCTATGTTATATGAAATATCTCCTTATTTAATATCCTTACAGCTAAGTCAAAAAATAAAAGGGCAAGTTATATCATTTTATAATGTAAAAAATGAAAGTAGTCTTCCAGTTAAAATTATTTTTGAAAGTAAAAATAGAAATTCAAAAATAGACATTGAAAATATGTTTATCAATACTCCTAAAGGGCAAATTCCTTTAACTTCTCTAGTTAAGATAGAAAAAATTATAGAACCTACTTTAATAACAAGAGAAGGTCTTCAATATACAATTGATATTATAGGATATAGAGAAAAAGCAGCAGTTTCTCATATAGTAGAGAACTTTAACAAAAAATTAAAAGAAGCTAATTTTAAACTTCCTTTAGGTTATGAAATGTCAAATGAAGGAGATATCAAACAACTTACAGATTCGATGAAAAGAATGTTTAAAGCAATTGCTTTAGGTATTATTCTTTTATTTTTTGCTTTAGCTCCTGCTTTTGGTTCATTTCTTTCTCCTCTTGCTGTTATTTTTGCTATTCCTCTTTCAATGATTGGTGCTGCTTGGGCAATATTAGCAGCAGGATATCATCAATCAATGCCTGGTCTTATGGGTATTGTTTTATTAGCTGGAATAATAACAAAAAATTCAATTTTACTAATTGATTTTATTCAGATGGCTTTAGAGAAAGGAAAAAAAATAGAAGAAGCTATAATAGATAGTATTAGAATAAGGACTAGACCTGTTTTAATGACAGCTTTTGGGACTTCTGTAGGAATGATACCTATTGCCTTTGGTTGGGCTTTAGGGTTAGAGAGACTTGCACCTTTAGGTATGGTAGCTATTGGAGGATTAATAGTTGGAACGTTTTTAACATTAATTTATGTTCCATTATTCTACTATTTCTTATATAAAGTAAAAGAAAAATTTATATAAACCGGGCACCCCCTACCGGCGTAGGGATACTGGCTTACCGTTGCTCCCTTCCGGGCCTGGCGGGGTTCACCAGTCCCTACCCGGAGGGACCCGGAATATAATTTCTCTCCACTGGCGGATGGGGTGGGATTTGAACCCACGGTGCGGATAAACCGCACACAGCATTTCCAGTGCTGCCCCTTCGGCCGCTCGGGCACCCATCC
>JAADDV010000035.1 GCA_013153795.1 Aquificota bacterium
ATAGACACATTAGAAGAGCTAAGGACTCTTTCTAATCTTGAAACAGATAAAGAAAAACTTGTTCAGATTATCTTACTAGGACAGCCAGAGTTAGAAGAAAAACTAAAACTACCTCAGCTAAGACAGTTAAACCAGAGAATAACAAGTAAAGTTTTTTTAGAGCCGTTAACAAAAGATGAAACTAAAAAATATGTAATCCATCATATAAAAGAAGCTGGTGGAGAAAAAATAAAATTTACAAATATGGCTTTATCAAAAATATACAAATATTCAAAAGGTATTCCAAGAATAATAAATATTCTTTCTTCGAGAGCATTAATGGCAGCTTATTTAGAAAACTCTACTGATATAAAAGGAAAGCATATTGAAGCTGCTAGATATACATTAAACCCTGATATTGTTGCTGGTTATAAAGAAAGTAAAAAAGAATACTATCTAGTTATTCTTTTAATCTTATTAAACATTATTGGTATTCTATATATAATCTATAAACTTCTTTTTGAAGGTGCTTAAAATGGAAATCAAAATAACAAAAGCAAGGCAAGTTTTAGGAGAGCTTAGAGTCCCTTCTGACAAATCTATATCCCATAGGTCTATTATTCTAACCTCTTTAGCAAAAGGAGAGAGCATTGTTAAAAACTTTCTAAAAGCCGGAGATACTCTTACTACAGTTTCTGTCTATAGAAGCCTAGGAGTGGAAATAAAGGAAGATGGGGATATCTTCAGAGTAAAAGGAGTAAACCTTTTTGGATATAAAGAGCCAGAAGATATTCTTGATATGGGAAATTCAGGAACAACAACAAGACTTACCTTAGGACTTGTTTCAGGACAGAATTTTTTTTCAGCAATGACAGGAGACGACAGCCTTCGAAAAAGACCAATGGCTCGAGTTGTTGACCCTTTAAGAGAAATGAACGCTCAGATAGATGGAAGAGAAGAAGGTCATTTACTTCCTCTTAGTATAAGAGGACAAGAGCTTACAGGAATAGAGTTTTTCAATAAAAAATCCTCAGCACAGGTAAAATCAGCTCTTTTAATAGCAGGTTGTTTGACTGACAAATGTGTATCTGTTGTTGAAAAAATAAAATCAAGAGACCATACAGAAAAAATGCTTTTTGCAATGGGAGCAGACATTCAGATTGAAGAAAAAGAAAGATATAAGGTTTCGATAAAAGGAAAAAAAGAACTCAACCCTGTGGAAATAGATGTTCCAGCTGACCCTTCCTCAGCAGCGTTTTTTGCAGCAGCAGCAGCAATAGTGCCAGATTCAGAAATTCTTCTTAAAGATGTTTTAGTAAATCCAACAAGAGATGGCTTTTATAGAAAACTTAAAGAAATGGGAGCAGAAGTTTTTTATATAAACGAAAAAGAAAAAGTAGGAGAAAAAATAGCAGATATACTTGTAAAGTATTCACCAGATATGAAAGGGATAAAAATAACAAAAGAAGATGTTCCTTCAATGGTAGATGAAATACCTCTTTTGGCTATTGTTGCAACTCAGGCAGAAGGAGAAACAGTAATAACAGGAGCAGAAGAACTGAGAGTAAAAGAAAGCGATAGAATAAAAGCTGTTGTTGAAAACTTCAAAAGAATTGGCGTTAAAGTTGAAGAACTTGAAGATGGCATGATAATAAAAGGAAAACAAAAAATAAAGGGAGGTATCATAGATAGCTATCATGACCACAGAATAGCTATGGGATTTGCTATTTTAGGACTTATATCAGAAGAAGGTATAACAATAAAAAACGCTGACTGTGTCTTTATTTCATATCCTAACTTCTTTGAAGACTTAGAAAAGGTTGTAAAGCACTAGGAGTTTAAAATGAACCAGATAAAAACAGACCTTTTTTCAAAAATTCTAGAAGGAAAAAGAATATCTGAAGAAGATGCATTATATCTTTTAAAGGAAGGAGACCTTCTTACCCTTGGAAGACTTGCAGACTTTATAAGAAGAAAAAAACACCCTGAAAATATTGTTACGTTTGTTGTAGATAGAAATGTAAACTACACAAATGTATGTGTTGCAGGTTGTAAATTCTGTGCATTTCAGGAAAAAAGAAACTCGCCAAATGCTTATGTCCTTGAATTTGATGAGATATTCAAAAAAATTCAAGAACTTGTTGATTGGGGAGGAACAACCCTTCTAATGCAAGGAGGCTTAAATCCAGACCTTCCTTTAGATTTTTATGTAAATCTTTTTAAAGAAATAAAAAAAAGATTCCCTCAAATTCAAATTCATTCCCTTTCTGCTGCAGAGATTTTATATATAGCAAAACTTGAAAAACTCTCTACAAAAGAAGTTTTAAAAATACTTCACGAAGCAGGTTTAGACAGTCTTCCAGGAGGAGGAGCTGAAATCCTTTCAGATGAAATAAGAAAACAGATATCTTATGGAAAAGTCTCTACCCAGCAGTGGCTGCAAGTTCATAGAGAAGCCCATGAGCTTGGGATGACAACAACAGCAACAATGATGTTTGGACATATAGAAAAATCTGAGCATATTGTAGAACATCTATCCCACATAAGAAACCTGCAAGAAGAAAGCTTATCCAAAGGAAAGGGCTATTTTACTGCCTTTATCCCATGGACGTTCCAAAAAGGAGGAACCCAGCTAGACCATATAGAAACAGCAACAACAGTCTGGTATCTAAAAGTTTTAGCAGTTTCAAGAATATTCCTTGATAACTTTGAAAATATCCAGGCTTCCCATGTAACACAAACGATGAAAGTAGGACCTGTAGCTCTTCATTTTGGAGCAAATGACCTTGGAAGCACCATGATAGAAGAAAATGTAGTAGCATCTACAGGATGGAAAGTAGCAGCTCCAAAACCTGAAAAAATGGCAGATATTATAAAAAAAGCTGGATTTAAACCTGCACAAAGGGATACATACTATAATATTGTCCGATATTTTAATTAACTGCACTAAAAATATGCAAAGGTTAATATTTACTTACCTGCCTAAATAAACTTTCTTATTTTCCATACACTTTATACTTTGCGTTCATTCTAAAATTCAGTTAATTCAATTACTTGTATCCATTTGACACCACAATATATAGTATATAAACTTAATAAGACCACAATATCTTGTGTTTTCTTCTAGGAGGGACCGGCTATGAAAAAATTAGGATTTATTGGAAAAACATCGGTAAGAGATAATATAAGATTGTCTGAAAACCCAAGATATCCAGTATTTAAAGAAATATATACAAAACAAAAAAAAGCTGTCTGGTTTCCAGAGGAATTAAATATACAACAGGACGTTTTAGATTACAAATCTTTAACACCTACAGAAAAAGACCTTTTTGATAGTGCTGTTGGATACTTTGCGTCCTCTGAGCTTTTAGTTCAGAACGTTTTAGGAAATGGTTTCTTCCCTGTGCTAACAGACCCTTATGCAAAAATGAGCTTCTCAACACAAATGTTTATGGAAAATATCCACTCAGACTTTTTTGAGATAATCCTAAACAGTTTTGAGATGGACAGAAAAAGAGTTTATAACATAACCCTAGAAGACAAACTTCTACATGAAAAACAAGAGCTTATCATAAGAGCCGTTGATAGAATCACATACGGTAAAGCTGACCCAGATACCCTTGAAGGAAAAAAACAAATTCTAACGGCAATTCTTTTAAATAACATTATTCAGGAAGGAATGTTTTTCTATTCAGCATTCGCTCATTTCTTTGCTATGAAAGACACAGGAAAAATGAAAAATGTTGTTTCTGGAGTGGAACTTGTTCTTATAGATGAATCTCTTCATCTGCAAAACGGTATAGAAGCAATTCTTACAATAGTAGAAGAAAATCCAGAAATAGTTGATGATGAGAAGTTTGTTGACAACATACAGGAGACAATAATTGATGCTGTAGAGCTTGAGCTAAACTACCTTAAAACAAAATTCGGCGGAACAACTATATTTGGCGTTTCTTACAAAGAACTTGAGCAATATATGAAATACATAGCTGATAGAAGACTTATAGAACTTGGATTTGACCCTCAGTTTAACATTCCAGAAAACCCACTAAAGTTCTTGCAGAAAGAGGATGTTAAGAAAATTGCTAATTTCTTCGAAGTATCGAATACAGAATATACAAATTTCTAATATTCTAATAAATATAAGGTTATTATAATGCCTTTAATGGTAAAAACAGAAAAAGGATATTTTTATAAAAAACATTGTCTTCAATGCAATAAAGAGTTTTTAGGAGTAAAAAAGAGAAAGTTTTGTTCTATAAAGTGTAGTGTCTTGTATAGGTCTAAAAATAGGAAATATTCTCTCAAGTGTAAAAAATGCGGAAAAATATTTCATGGGTATAATCCAAGACAGTTTTACTGTGATATATGTAAAGAAGAGCTAACATCACGTACATGTATAACTTGTGGAAAGAAATTTTTTATAAAACTATCAGAAAAAAAGAAATATTGCAGTAAAACTTGTGAAAGAAAATATCTTTTTAAAGAAGACATTTTTTCAGAAATAGATACTTTTGAAAAAGCATATTGGTACGGTTTTCTTATGGGAGATGGGCATATTAGATTAGATGAAAAAAGAAGTATAAGGGAACTTATACTAGGGTTGGGAAAAAAAGATTACGGGCATTTAATTAAATTTGCAAA
>JAADDV010000166.1 GCA_013153795.1 Aquificota bacterium
TTTTTAAATGAGGAAGTATTTTTTGTTATTGTCAGAGGATACAGAATAGTAGGAAAAGAGTTTTTAAAAGTAGAAGGAAACATAAAAAATCAGTTTTCTGAGATAATAAGCAGCTATTATGCTAAAGGAAATTACATACCAGAAAAGATTTTTTCCAACGAATCAATTCCTGAGAAAGAGTTTCTCAAACAATGGCTATCTCAGAAAAAAAATAAGGAAGTTTTTATAGAGGAAAGCATTCCTGAGAAAATTCTATCTTTTATTGAAAGGAATATAAATATTCATATACCAGATATTTCATATCTAGCAAAATACTTCCAGGATATATTTGGTTTTCCTTTACCAGAAAGGATAGAAGGATTTGATATCTCAACTCTTCAAGGAAATCATACAGTAGGCTCTTGTGTAGTCTGGGAAAATGGAAAAATGAACAAAAAGGAGTATAGAAGATTTAAGGTCAAAACAGTTAAAGGAGTTGATGATTATGCTTCATTAAGGGAAGTTCTTTTTAGAAGGTTCAAAAAGTATGAAGAAATGGAAAATCTTCCTCTTGTTCTCATAGACGGAGGAAAAGGTCAGCTAAAACAGGGACTTGTTGTAAAAGATGCCTTGGGTTTAAAAAATTTAAGAATTTTTTCTCTTGCTAAAAAAGAAGAAATCCTATATACAGATGATGGAAAAGAAATACCTCTTTATGAGCACTCTCCTCTTTTAAGGCTTTTTACAAAAATAAGAGATGAAGCTCACAGATTTGCTGTTTCCTATAATCGAAAACTAAGAGAAAAAAAAGGTTTAAAAGAGATTTTAGATGAGATTGAAGGAGTTGGGAAAAAAAGAAAAGAGATTTTGTATAGAACATTTAAAACTATAGACAACATAGCAAAAGCTGATATTGAACATTTGAAAAAAATTGGAATCCCAGAAAATGTAGCCCAGAATATAAAAAGATATTTTTCAGGAAATCAGTGAATTTCCATATCTTTTATAACAAAGTCTATTGTTGTTTTTCCTTTCCAGGAGGATACTTTAGGAGTATAAACAATATCAACATACATTCCAACAGAAATTTTTTTGAAATGGTCTGAAGCATTCCACCATAAACCAGAGTATATATTTCCTTCTTCATCTTTTAGCCAAAATTTTAAATGCTGATTTGCACTTCCTATCATAAAAAAGTCATCTATTCTAAGATTTTTTGCTAAAAATTGAGGATAAGGATTTCCTTCACCAAAAGGCTCTAAAACTTTAAGTTTTTCAATATTTTCTATTGTCCAGTATTTTAAAGGCACTTCCATATCTATTTCTAATATAGCTTCTGTTTCAGCCTGAGATAACTCTTTTATATCCTGAGAAAGTCTTTCTTTTAAAAGGGAAATTTTTTGAGAAGACATTGTAAGGCCAGCTGCTAAAGGATGACCACCAAATCTATCAAAAAGGTCTGCATTTTTTTCCATAAGCTTGAAGATATTTATATTTCCTGTGCTTCTTACAGAGCCTATAGCTTTTCCATTTCTGATAGATAAAACAAATGCAGGGACTTTGTATTTTTCAGCTAATCTTCCAGCAACAATGCCTACAATCCCTGGATGCCAGTTTGAATCCCCTACAACTATAGCATGGAGCTCTTTTTCTTTTTTTATCTTTATCTGACTTTCTCTAAATGCTTTTTCTGTAAGTTTTTGTCTTTTTTTATTTAAGAAATCAAGTTCTTTTGAAAGGTATATACTTTCTTCCTCTTTTTTGGAAGTTAAAAGCTTTACAGCTTTTCTTGCATCATCTAATCTTCCAGCAGCATTAAGTCTTGGAGCTATTGTATATCCAATATCAAAAGAAGTTACATTTTGTAGAGCAAGGGAAGCTAAAAGAGCCTTTATCCCTACTCTTTTCTTCTTGTTTATCTCTTCAATACCTTTTTGAACAAAAATTCTATTTATAAGAGAAAGTGGAACAACATCTGCTACTGTCCCAATAGAAACAATATCAAGATAAGGTTTTAATTTTATTTCAATATTTAAAAGTCTTCTAAGCATTATCATTACATAAAAAGCAATACCAACAGAAGCCAGATGTTTGAAAAGATGATTTATATCTGGATGTAGTTTGGGATTTAATATTCTTATATTTTCGTCTACAGGGAGCTCATCTTTTGGCTCATGATGGTCTAAAACAAAAACTTTAAGACCCAGATTTTTTGCATATATAAGCTCTTCAACAGCATTAGTTCCACTATCCACAACTACAAGAATATCTGCCTGATTTGATATTTTTTTTATAGCATCTTTATTAAGCCCGTATCCTTCTTCAAATCTGCTAGGTATATAGTATCTAACATCTGCATTTATATCTCTTAAAAAGTTTACAAGTAGTGCTGTTGCTGTAATTCCATCGGCATCATAATCACCATAAACAACAATTTTTTTCTTTTTCCTAATAGCATCTGCTAACTCATAAGAAATAACGTCTAATTCATTAAAAAGTTTTGGGTCTAAAAGTTTTGTTAAAGTAGGAAATATAGCATCTTCATCAAAATCATTATTAAAAATTTCTCTTCTGTTATAGATAAGTTGACCTAATATTTTTCCATATCTTTTTAAAAGTTCTTCTGGCGCTTTATTCTTCTCTTCTATAATAAGCCATTTATACCCAGTTAGTCCCATATTTTATTTTTTCCTTAGATAGTGTTTTTGCATTTAATTACTATTTTACTAAACTATTTAATGCTATTATTTAAATATAAAGATGAAAACAGATTAAAAAAATAGTTTTATATAATAACAGAATTTTGTTATAGGAAAAGTTTTTCTTAATATATAGAATTTGAAGCTCTATTAGTTTTATAATAACTTTCTAATATTAAGATAACATATATTCAATAAAGGGCTTAGGAGGTTTATATTGTCTGTAGTTGAAAGTATTATACTAGGAATTGTGGAGGGGATAACAGAGTTTTTGCCTGTTTCATCAACAGGACATCTTATTCTTGTTTCAAAACTTTTAGGAATCCAGCAAACAGATGTCCATAAAGCTTTTGAAGTTTCTATACAGCTTGGTTCTATTCTTGCTGTTGTTTTTATTTATCATCATAAGATATTTCGTAATATAGAATTATGGAAAAGGCTTATTGTTGCTTTTATTCCAACAGGGACATTAGGTTTCCTTCTTTATAAACTGATAAAAGGACTTTTTAATCCTTATGTTGTAAGTGTTATGCTTATTTTAGGAGGTATAGCTTTTATCTTAATAGAGCTTTTTTATAGAGAAAAAGACCATCACATAGATGATATTAACAAAATTCCTTATTCAAAAGCCTTTATGATAGGACTTTTTCAATCTTTAGCTATGATACCTGGGACTTCTCGCTCTGGAGCAACTATTATAGGAGGTCTTCTCTTAGGATTAAAAAGAAAAACCGCAGCTGAATTTTCTTTTCTTCTTGCAGTCCCTACAATGCTTGTTGCAACAACATATGATATAGCTAAAAATTTTAATAGTTTTCAAACAGATGATTTTATAACTTTAGGAGTAGGTTTTATTACAGCTTTTATTTTTGCTGTAATTACTATAAAACTATTTTTAAGATTTATATCTTCTCATAGTTTTATTCCATTTGGTATTTATAGAATAATACTTGGACTTATATTTTTATTTGTTTTTCTTTGATGGATAAGAAAAAATTCTGGGAAGGTTTGATAATCTTTCTTATAGGTTTTTTTATATTTTTCTCCAATATCTGGGGTATTTCTATTTATAGCCTTGATGAAGCAAAAAATGCTGAGTGTGCAAGAGAAATGCTTGAAAGGGGGGATTTAATAGTTCCCACCTTTAATTACGAACTTAGAACAGATAAACCTCCTCTTCATTATTATTTTATGATGTTATCTTATAAACTTTTTGGAGTGAATGAATTCTCAGCTAGATTGTTTTCCTCTATATTTGGAGGTTTAGTAGTATTAATAACATTTTTATTTGCAAAAAGATATTTAGGTTTTTATACAGCCTTTTTTGCTTTTCTTATTTTAATTTCTTCCTTACACACAGCAATACAGTTTCATATGGCAGTCCCTGACCCTTATCTTATTTTTTGGATAAATGCCTCTCTTTTTTCTTTTTTTATTTGGTATAAAGAAAGAAAAAAACCTTTTCTTTATGGATTTTATATTTTTTCTGGTTTGGGAGTTTTAACAAAAGGCCCTGTTGCTGTTGTCCTTCCTTTTTTTATCGTTTTTCTTTTTCTTCTTTTAAGAAAAGAAATATCTTTCAAAACAATCAAAGATTTAAAACTTTTTCAAGGATTATTTTTAATTCTTCTTATTTCCTTACCATGGTATATAGCTGTAGGATTAAAAACAGACTGGATTTGGGTTAAAGAATTTATTTTTAAACATAATCTTCATAGATTTTCAGAGCCGATGGAAGGACATGGAGGCATATTTTTATTAACTTTTATTTACGTCTTTTTTGGGATGCTTCCTTTTTCTATTTTTATTTTTCAATCTATAAAAGAATCTTTTAAAAGAAAAGAAGAAGATATATTCTTATTGGATATTTTATAGCTTCTGTCAAAGAAAAAATTCCAAAATCAGTATTCTGGAGTGGTATTTTCTATGTAATATTAA
>JAADDV010000119.1 GCA_013153795.1 Aquificota bacterium
TTGAAGTCTTTACATTCTATTTGAACTCTTTCTAATCTCTTTCTAATTTTCCCTAATCTCTTTAGAAAGGCTATCCATCTTGAATTTTTATCAAATTTTCTATACCCCCAGCTATTTCTGGTCCCAGAAAAGGATTGAACCTGAATTATTGCAAATTGAACTGCCCTATCTATATCATCTTCAAACTTTTTATGTTGAAGTTTAGCTTTTGCTATCTTGAACATATGTCTTGAATGTAAACTCCAATAAGCTTTCTTTTTGAATTCCTTGTAGTTATCTCTTATTTGGAGAAAAAGATTTACTAAATCTTCGTCTATATCGTTGTAAATTTCCAGTATTGATTTGTCTTTTTTGAAAAGAACCCATCCAGCCCCACCAAATACTTCTATATATGTTAAATTTTGATAATCTTTTGGAAAGTTGGATATTATCCAATTTGCTAATCTGGATTTTCCACCTATGTATGGAAGCATTACAACCCCTTTCAATTTGATAAGTATTGTGAAGATATTTTTATCTTGTGAAATTGAAGGGAAATTGTAAGTTATTTAAAAACTGGCTCTATTATGCAAGTGCAGTGTGGATGTGCCACTTTTTGAGGAACTTTATCTTTAGGAAAAACTCCTTTGCCAAACCCAAAATCAACATTGGCATACTCATCACAGATGTCTTTTATTCTATGAGCTGGTGTTAGTTTCCATCTATAACCGATTACAAAATCATTATCTTTCCAGTTTTCTATTATCATTATATGGTAAATATTCGCTGTTTCTGTTCTGGCAATTCTTTTAAGATTATAAAGCTGTTTATCATACATATACCATTTTACAGCATCATCTATTGCCTCTTCGCTTAGTTTTTCTACTGCTTTTGTAAGGTTTTTCAAAAGTTGCTGATGGGCTGTTTTTACTCCATAAGGGCTTTCTTTCCTTTGTTTTATGTATTTTTCATATTGTTTAAGTATCTTTTGTAATTTTTCTTTTGTAATTTTTCCTTTAACCATTGCCTTTGCTGTAGTTCGCAATTTTTCTATTAGTTTTATTTCTTCTTTTGTTAGCTGGGTGAACTCTCTGTTATGAAGTTTTTCCATATGTTTTTGTATTTTATAAGCTATTTCTGTGAATGATTTTACAAGAGCTATCTGTTTTTTTAAAACTTTATAAAATTCTTTTTCTGCTTCTTCTTTGTTTTTCCAAATTCTTTCTGATAGCGTTAGCCCATCAGGATACTTTGTGTTCCAAATTTTTTCTTGTATCTGTTGGATTATATCTGGTTTTAGAGGTTGTTTAGATATTTTGACTTGAACGATAAGACCATTAAGTAGTGTTCTTATAAATCTTTCATTTTCGTCTAGTATACTTCTTACTTGTTGTCTTACTTCATTTGTTATTTGATAATTTCTAGACTTTAGTAGATTTAAAAATTGGATAAATACATTTTGGTAGTAATTTTCATAATCTAAAATATTTTGATACATTATTTGGAATAATAAATCTCTAATTTCTTTCAATTTATTCCTCTAATGCTGGTGGTAGTTTTGGAGCAGATACCAAAAAGATAAATTCCATTGAGTAATAAGGTTCCCTGATGTTTAAATCGTTTATGGAAAGTTTTTCTTCTTCTATCTGAAAGTGTTCAAATCTCTGGTTGTCATCTAAGACCTTTTCTATTTTTGATAGAAAGTTTAAAAGTTCGTGGGTTCCTTCTGCAGGGTCGTTTGTTCTAGAAACTATCCCAAATGGCATTGATACTTTCATTATTTTCTTGTCTTCTGTTTCATGAAATTCTACTGGTGTAAGGGCTATAAATGGATAATCTTTTGTGTTTGGTGGTCTTTTTATACCTATAAATGTTTTTACTTGTAGATTTTCTTCAAGCTGTTTTTGTAGATAATTAAGTGCTAAATACCACATTTAACCTCTGCCTATTTTGAATGTGCCAAATACTGATGTTGTTTCACTTGTTATTTCAAGTGTTTCTTTTGTAATTGAGTTTTCTATGTCCTTTAAAAGTTTTTCATAATGTTTAAGTTTTATTCCATATTCATTTTCGTTTCCTGTAGCTGAATATCTTTTTAAAAAAGCTCTGTAAATAGCATATGTTTTTGCTAAATCTTTTAAATGCATATTGTCTTGTAGTTCTGGTGTTAGAGGTATTCCTTTTTGGAATAATACTCTTTCTACATATCTGTTAGCTTCATCTATTTCTGATTGTTCTATTTGTATAAGCTCGTCTGTGGGAATATCTAAAAGAGTTATGAATTCCATTTGCTTCCCTTTAAAAATAAAAAAATAGAATAAAAGGCAAAGCCTTAAGCAACTTTAACATTTTTGATTGTAGCTATAGCATGAGGGTTCAAGACGGTAAAACCACAATACCACTTAAATCTGTATCTTGCGGCGTCCTTATCTTGAACTTCACCTAAATATTTATAGCTTATACCTGCATTATCTCCTGCATATAATCCACAAACACCCTCATTTTCGTCCAATACAGCGGCATAAATGTTTGTGATTACATTACCATCGTCATCCTTTTCTAGAGGGATATTTTCATTTTTTATTATAGGTATCCCTTCGTATGTTAATACCGGTTTGCCAAAGTTTTTTAATTGCATCATTGCGGCATCTGTCCCGCCTGCTTTTTCTCTCAGTAGTTTTTTGTATTCATTATAAGTTTTGGGATTCATAATTAATACATCTATTCCCATTTTCATTATTGAGATTAAATCATCTAACATTTCAAATGTTAAAGAGCTAGAAACAACATCAATACTTCTTTGTAATCCTAGATTTTCTGCTCTTTCTATATGTTTATTAAGCCCATTAAAAACAAGAGGATTTGCTTCTTCATTGCCAATTACAACATTTTTCTTGTAAGTTCTCGCTATTGCCTTTATTTCTCCATACAACATTACATCTTCGTCTGCACCTTCTACTTCCGTTGAAAAATTAGGAATATCTATATCTTGAGCTATTACTTTTATTCCATCTTTAAATTGAGTAAATGTTCTTCCTGTAGATTTTGGAATTGTTCCGTCTGGAGCTATAAAGGTAGCAGATGGAATTGTTTCTTCCCAAGTAACTTGAAGTGCACCACCATTTACTTTTCTAAATGGTAGTATTCCAAATAATTCATCTGTGTCTTTTATTGTTTCTATAACTCCATCAACAATATCGTCTTGGGTAAGTTTTCTTAATTCGTCTAGTATCGGCATTATTTACTCCTTATCCTTTAAATTTTTTTATTTTTGCTATCTTTTCTCTTGCTGATAATTCTCTTTTAGGTTCTTTAATACCTGAAGTTCCTGAGCCTTCTTTATCATCTGCTTTAAACCAGTGTGGTCTTTTTTCTTTTAATTCTTTTACAAATTCTTCTAAAGGTTTTCCATCTATAAAAATATTTCCATCTTCAGTTATTTCTGCTTTTTCTTTTGTAAGTATAAATAAATCTTCTGGTTCTATCGCATTATACTTTGTTGCAAGTTTGATTACTTCACTTCTTATTTTTTCTGTTTTATACAGTTTTTCAAGTTTTAAAAGTTTTTCTTCTAGAGATTTATTATGTTCTTTTTGTTTTAAAATTTTGTTGTATTCTTCTTTTAATTTTGCCACTTCTTCTAATGAATTAAATCCTAATTCTTTTAACTTTTGGGAAAATTCATTTAAAGTGTTTCCTTTGCCAGTTTCATTAGAATCATTACTGCCATTATTAGTGGTATTGCCAGTATTGATTTCAGAAGTATTTCCGTTTTTCTCCAATTTCAAAACCTCTATTTATGCTTTTTTTTAGGATAATAGTTTTTATTATTGGTGTATGTTAAAGGTTGGTAAAGGTTGCCAGTTATTGAATTTTTCTTATTTCTAAAGTTGTTATGTATCCTTGTTGACCTATGGTGTGTATGGATTTCTCTATAAAATATTTGCCAGAAAACACATCTTTTAATTCTAAGTAAATTGTAGCCCCTGCCACAAGAAGAGGATTTCCTTCAACTGATATGCTTCCATACATTTTCGTTTTGTTTTTATTTTTTAAAGTTGCTATAGCAACTCTCTTTGCTTCCTCTAGGCTGGAAAATTTTTTGTTTATCTTTAGAATTTCTCCAGTTTTTATATTGGGATCTTCATATACATACTTTAATTTTTTATTTTTTTTATGGTCAAAATAGTATGCTATCACTTTTTTGTAGCCAACATTATCGGCTTCTTCTAAATTACATGCTGTTAGTTCATTTTCGTTCAGTGTTGCTATTACTGGCTGTTTTTCTAGAGTTTCTTGTTTGATAAAAAATAATTTTTCTGGAGTTATCTTTTGATAGTATCCATATTTTTTTGCTAGTTTTTGAATAAATTGTGCGTCTGTTTCATTTCTCTGTGTTAGGCTATTGATTTTTATATTTTCTTCAATTTCTACGACCGGAGTTAAGTTATTTTCGTTTGCTATATCTGTAATTATCTTTTGCAAGTTTGTATTTCTGAAATGTCTGTTTTTTCTTGTTTTTTTTATTGTTAATTTTTGGGGTATAGAAATAGCGTCAATTGTTGCCAAGTATAATCCTCTTCTTATTCTATCTCTCTTGAATGTTCC
>JAADDV010000152.1 GCA_013153795.1 Aquificota bacterium
TTATTTTTATAATCTTTGTGGTCTACATATGGAGCTTCTTCTATCATTTCCGATTCCGGTCTAACTACTATATGTTTAACTTTTCCATTTGCGTCAACTATCACTATAAACGGAACATCTACTTTTGATATTTCATAACCTTTTATTGCGTCTGAGTAGCCTAACAACACAGGTATTTTTAAAGGTAGCATCTCTTTTAACTCTTTTACTTCCTCTGCGTCAGAACGACTTAATAAAACTGCTACGAATTGAACTTTATCCTTATATTTGTCGTATAGCTTATTCATGTTAGGTAAGAAATCAAATGTCCCCGGTTTATCTCCTATCGCAAAGAATATAATAACAGCTGGTTTTCCCTGTGTAATACTTTTCATATCTACCTCTTTACCTGTTTCATCTATACCATGAAAGTTTATCTGCTCCTTTCCTATAAAATCTGAGAGTTTTTTTTCGTCTAAATCAAGTCCTTTGCTGTCTTCTTCTTTCTTAGTCTCTTTTTTTGCTTCCTCTACATTATTTTTAGCTGTTTGTGAAGATGTATCAGTAGATTTTTCCTTTAATGCAAAAAAGAAAACAAAGGAAACGATAAAGGCTAAAAACAGCCCAAATAGAGTAGCTAACAATTTATTATTCATACTTTATCTCCTTTATATCAGTTTTATTCCCTCTTCTAGAACTTTCTCTAAACTTTCCTTGTCTGGCATTTCAACATATATTCTTAAAACCGGTTCTGTTCCAGACGCTCTAAACATTATCCAGCCATCGTTTTCAAATATCAGTTTTACACCATCTAACATATTAACTTTCTTTATTTTAAAACCTGCTAGCTCTTTTGGTGGGTTTTTCTTTAAATTTTCTACTAACTCTCTGCCTTGATTACCTTCAACCCTTAGGTCTACCCTTTTATAATAAGCAGTGCCAAACTCGGAAAAAATGTCCTCTATCAGTTTTGAAACAGGTTTGTTATGTAAAATTATCATCTCTAACATCATTAATCCTGCCAAAACTCCGTCCCTTTCCGGTATATGAAAGCCAAACCCATATCCGCCACTTTCTTCACCACCGAAGGCAATCTTATCCTTTTCAAATAATTCAGCTATGTATTTAAATCCGACAGGAGTTTCATACAATTTCCTATTCTCTTTCTCTGCTATCCTGTCAACTAGATAAGATACAGATGTTGTTTTTGCTATAGCTCCCTCTTCTTTCCTATTTCTTATAGTGTGTAAAAGTAATAAAACATATCCTAACTGAGTTCCTATAAACTCTCCATTTTCATTAACTATGCCAACTCTGTCTCCATCTCCATCGTTGGCAATCCCTATGTCTCCCTTTTCCGCAACGACTTTTTTCTTTAATAGGTCTAAATTTTTATCTATCGGCTCTGGGTGGTGTCCCCCAAAGGCTAAATCTCTGTAATTGTTAATCTCTATTACCTCTAAAAATGTATCCCTTAATATATCGCTAAATATTCCCATCGTCGCACCGAACATTGCATCGTGTATTACCTTTAAATTTTTCTGTCTAAAAATGTTGTCTGTTAAATAACTTTTCAGTTTATCTTTATATAATTTGTTGAAGTCAACTTCTTCCCAGTTTTTAACTCCCCTCTTTACATCTGAACCACCTATATTCTTTTCAATATTTGCTATTACACTTGGAGTTGCAGGGCTACCTGTTGATAATTTAACTTTATAGCCATTGTATTTATAAATATTGTGAGATGCTGTTATCATAACACCTTCATCTGCACCTAACTCCTTGGTAGCAACAGATAAAGCCGGCGTTGTGCAAATACTGGAACTTAAAACAACTTCTATTCCATTTGAAGCAAACACCTCTGCAACAGCTTCAGCAAATTCATCTGATAAAAATCTAGTGTCGTATCCAACAGCAACCTTCTTGAAACCATTTTCTTTAAAATGGTCTGCGTGGGCTTGAGCTACCTTTCTAACATTGTCAAAGGTATACTCTTCCCCTATAATAGCTCTCCAACCATCTGTCCCAAATTTAATCCCCATTAAATACACCTCTCTAATCAAATTAATAACTCTTAAAAAGATATATCTTGAGAAAGTTTTTTTCAAAAGGTGGATATGTTGATTTAATCAGGATGTATTTTTAAAAGAGAAAATCTAAAAGCAAACTTAGAAAGAAATTCGTAAAAGAATGTAATATTTTTGAAAATGATAAAAAAATTTCCTTGACTTTATTTTTTTTTTAGCCTTATATTTATTTTTAACACAAATCACAATATAAGACTGGAGAAAATCTATTGTCTAAGAAAAATACGAATAAGAAAGGAAGTAAAATTATTATTGTTGAAAGTCCCAAGAAGGCTAGGGAGATAAGTAAGTTTGTGGGGAAAGATTATGTTGTAAAAGCTACGGTGGGGCATTTTAAAGATTTACCTGAAGATAAACTGGGGGTTGATTTAAAAACTTTTGAGCCAACTTTTACAATAAAATCAAAAAATCATAAAAAAATTCTTAATGAAATAAAAAATTTAGCTAAAGATGGAGAAGTTTATATAGCAACCGACCCAGATAGAGAAGGATACGCTATCGGCTATTTTATGTATGAAGAGTTAAAAAAGAAAGCTAAAGATATAAAGAGGGTAGAATTCCACGAGATTACCCAGAAGCATATAAAAGATAGACTGAAAAACGCTGAAGAGTTTGAAAAGACTAATTTTGGTTTGTTTAACGCCTTTCTAGGAAGAAGGGTAGGTGATAGAATAGTTGGATATATACTATCTCCAATAGCGTCAAAAGAGATTGGCGGTAGATTTTCAGTTGGTAGGGTTCAATCTCCAGCTGTTAGACTGATAGTTGAAAGGGAAGAAGAAATAAAGAATTTCAAGCCTACACCTTACTATGTGTTATCTGTTCTATTAGAAAAGGATAAAGACAAAATAACTGCCTTTTACGAAAAACAGAAAATAGAGGATAAAAAGTTAGCTGAGCAGATATTTAACGATATAAAAAAGGTTGATTACGCTGAAGTTAAAGAAGTTGTTAAAAAAGATGTAAAACAATCCCCAAAACCACCATTTACAACATCGGCTCTACAACAGATAGCCTCTTCCCAGTTAAGATTTTCCCCAGAAAAAACAATGGTATTAGCCCAAGACCTATTTGAGAACGGATTAATTACATATCATAGAACAGATAGCGTCAGAATGTCAGATGAAGCGATAAAAGGTATAAGGGACTTAATAAGAAAATTGTATGGAAAAGAGTATGTATCGCCTAGAATTAGAAAATATAAATCTAAAAACACTCAGGCAGACGCCCATGAAGGTATAAGAATAACCCATTTTATTCCTTGGGAAGAGCAAGAGAAGTTATTACAGGAAAAAGGTTTATCCGAAGACCACAAAAAATTGTTAAGTCTAATCTATAGAAGGTCTGTTGCCTCTCAGATGTCAGATGCTGTTTACAGCAGAACAACTGCAAAATTTAACTTAGGAGAGCATATATTTAAAACAACCGGCTCTGTAATAAAATTCTTAGGATATAAAAAAGTATACGATATAGAAGAGAAGAAAGAAGATGTTTTAATACCAGATTTAAAAAAAGGAGAAAAGCTAAAAAAACTGGAAGAGAAATTAAAGGAAAAATTCACTAAACCACCAAGTAGATACACGGAAGGTAGCTTAGTTAAAAAATTAGAGGATTTAGGTATAGGTAGACCTTCAACCTATGCGACGATTATTAAAACTATAAAAGACAGGGGATATGTTATAAAAGATGGAAGTTCTCTAAAGCCTACGGAAAACGCATATCACCTTATAGAGTATTTAGACGATAACTACAAATGGATAATTGATTATAACTTTACAAAGGAGATGGAAAACTACCTAGACGATGTTGAAACGAACAAAAAAGATTGGAAAGGTTTTGTTAAGGAGATTTACAAAAGGACAGAGAAGGAAAATATATCAAAAATCTCCCAAAAGATGAAAAAATACGCCTTAGACTTAGCTAAAAAACATAATAAAGATATATCGGATATACTAGACGATTACGAGAAATTAAGTAAGTTCATAGAGGAACATAGGGAAACAAAACCATCTGAAAAGCAGATTGAGTATGCTAAATCGTTGGCGGAAAAGACAGGTTTAGAGTTAACAGCAGATATATTAGAAGATAGAGTTAAGATTAGAAAATGGATAGATAAAGCTAAAAAGGAAGCTATGAAAAACTATAAATTATCTGAAAAACAGAAGGCAGTTTTAATAAAAAATGGAAAGGAAGACTTAATAGACCAACCAGAAAAAGCTCTAAAATGGCTTGAAAGATACTTTAAATCAAGAAGGAGAAGAAAAAAATAGATTTTCTTTTCCTTTTTTTGGAATTCTATTCTTAAGTTAACGCAAACTATCAAATTAGCATCAGTTTGGAAATAAGATTAATGGGAGTTATTTTAAAAATTTAATGTCTTTAAAGGGCTTATACCTAATAAAATACAAAAATTTTTAAAATTAATCTGATTAATAACTTTAGAATTACCGAATTAGCGTTATTTTAAATGTTTAAAGATAAGGGCTTAAGAATTTTTTTGTTTAATAAAATACAAA
>JAADDV010000174.1 GCA_013153795.1 Aquificota bacterium
AACGAAGAGCTAAGAAAAATAGTAACCTTAGCAAAAAATAAAAAAAATGACACAATTGTTATATTTGTTTTACATAAAGACCCAAAACTAGCTCAAAAGATAGGAGAAGCTTATATAGTTGAAGCAAGAAAACTTTTAAATGAAAAAAAGCTTTCTGTTGCCAAATTTGATAGGATTTATCTTGAAAAAAAACTTAAAGAAGAAGAAGAAAGACTTAGAGAACTTCAGGAAAAATTAGCTAAATTTCAGAAAAAAACTAAAATTATCGAGCCAAATATCCAATTAAAAAATCTTCTTGAAGTTTACGTAAATCTTTTAGCAAAAAAAACAGAGCTTTTGCTTAAATTAAATAGTATAAGTAGCATGCTCTCACCAGATAACCCTAAAGTAAAAACTTTAAGAAAACAGATTACTTACATAGACAAACAACTTAAAAAATTAGAAAGTAAAAATGAATATTTTCCTGCTTTAAAAGAAATACCTGATATTCTTGTTAGATATACAAGTTTAGTTAGAGAATTGAAAACAACTCAAGCTATATATGAGGCGTTGATGAAACTGTATCAACAAGCTAGATTAAATGAAAGTAAAGAGCAATTATTTATCGAAGTGATTGACCCACCTAGCTTACCAGATATTCCTGCATCTCCTAAAAAATGGTTTGTTTTAGGTATTGGTTCCTTTTTATCTCTCTTTACAGGAATTCTTCTTGCTTTATATATGGAATGTTGTTGGCCTCAAAGAAAAACAAGTTAAAATAGGGGCGGAAAACCCCTATTATTCTTCTACATACTCAATAGGAGCGTTATATGCTTTTTCTTTTAAAAGTTTTATAGTATCTTCCATTTCTTCTTCTGATTTAAAAAAAGGGCTTGTTCCTACAACTTTACCATTTGCCGCTTTTAAATTAAAATACCACCTTCCATCTTTTGATTGTTTCCTCTCATAACGCCTATCCAAAGGAGAGTTTTTCATTACTGCATTTATTCCTGTCATAGCATTTCTTTTAGAAGCATACATCTGGCTTTTTAAAATTGTTTTACCTCCTTCTACAAATACAAAAGAAAATTTTTCCTTATCCTTATGTCTTTTAAGAACAACTTTCATGACCCTATCCTCCGAATAATAATTGATTAATATCTGGTTATTATATCGTTAATAATTTTAAAAACTTTAATTAAGTTTTGCAAAAGAAAAACATAAAGATAATTTAGGAATCTGAAGAAATATATCTAATTCTGTAGAGAACAAGGAGATTATCTAAAAGAACCATAATTATAGGCGCAAGGAAAACTCCTAAAAATCCAAAGAAATTTAGACCTCCAAGAATAGCAAAAACTAAAATCATAGGGTGAATATTCGTTTTATCTCCAATAACTATTGGTTTTATAATATTGTCAACAGTGCTTATAATTAAAGTTCCATAAAGAGTAAATAAAATACCAGGAACTATTCCTTTCATTAAAAAAACATAAATTGCAATAGGAACCCATACTAAGGAAGCTCCTCCAATTGGGAAAAAAGCTGCAATAAATGTAACAAATGCCCAAAAAAGACTAAATTCAATACCTACTGCTACATATCCAATAAAGGACAAAATACCCTGAGCTACAGCAGTAAAAACTGCCCCTAAAACAACTCCTTGGATTGCCCTATATGTTTTTAAAATTAAAAATTCTTTTTCTCTTTTTGAAAAGGGAATAAGCTCATAAATTCTTTTGTAAAGACTTTTTCCATCTAAAAAAAGGAAGAAAATAGTAAAAAGCATCATTACAAGGTTAAAAAGAAATATAGTTATATTGAGGAAAATACTTTTACTTTGAGTAACAAAGAAAGAAAGAATACTGTTTAGTATGTTTTTTAAAATATCATCAAACTCTAGCTTTATATTAAGACCTTCTAAAAAAGTTGTAAATTTTTCATGTAAAAAAGAAAGGATAGGTATGTTTTGTAAAAATATTTTAATATCCTCAATTTGAGAAACATGCTTTACTATAACTGGATAAAGGGCTAAAAATTCGTTAGATAAAAACACTATTAAAAATATAGAAGGAATAATTATAAACAGAAATATAACAAATGTTGCTAAAAAAGCAGCAAAAAATTCTGATTTTAGATGCTTTCTAAAAAAAGTATTTAGAGGGTAAAAAATAACAGCTATTAAGATAGAGATAACTATAACTTTTAAAAAAGGTTTAAAAAGAAGATATGCTAAGAAAAGAAAAGCGGACAGAACTAGGAAAAAGAATATATTTCCTATAATCTGTCCATTATTTGAACTCACTTTTTAAATTACTCTTCTCCTTTTTTAAGAGCTGCTCCAATGTAAGCTACAAAATATGTGAATATAGAGAAAACAACTGTAATTAAAAATGCAATCCATGCTTCCATCCTAAAACCTCCTTCCTGATAATCATTCTTATAAACTTACCTTAATTTTTTTTATAACTCAAGCTTTCTTCTGCTTCTAAAATTTCCATTGCTTCGTCTACGGAAATTCCTTCATGAACAATTTTTGATAAAACATATGTTATTTTTGCTACATCATCATGTTGGAAGATATTTCTACCAACAGATAATCCAGCACATCCAGCTACCACAACAGCATCATAAATCATTTGCAATAATTCTCTATCTGAGCTTACTTTAGGTCCTCCTGCTATAACAACAGGAACAGGGCAACCTTCTACTACTTTTCTAAAACTTTCTGGGTCTCCTGTATAAGGAACTTTTACTATATCTGCACCAAGCTCAGCTCCAAGTCTAGCTATATGAGCAATTGCATCTGGGTCAAAAGGATTTTTTACTTCTGGTCCCCTATAGTAAAGCATAGCAACTAAAGGCATTTGCCAGTCTAAACATTCTTTTGAAACTTTGCCAAAATCTTTAAGCATTTGTTTTTCATCTTCGGCACCAATATTTACGTGAATAGAAACTCCATCTGCTCCAAGTTTTATTGCTTCCTCTACAGTGCAAACTAAAACTTTGTCATTCTTTCTTAAAGAAAGGTCAGTAGAAGCGGACATATGAACAATAAGACCTACATCTTTACCTTTTCCTCGATGTCCTTGTTCTACCATACCTTTATGAAGAATAATGGCGTTTGCCCCCCCTTCAGCAATTTTTTCAACTGTTTCTTTTATGTTTATCAGTCCTTTCATAGGTCCTGAGCTAACTCCATGATCCATAGGAACAATAACAGTCTTTCCTGTATCTCTGTTCATTATTCTTTCTAATCTTACTTTCTTACCAATTCCCAATTACTCATCCTCCTCAGGAAATTTTAGATAATTTTACCAACTACATATCCTAAAATGAAGGAGGCAATCGCCACTAAAATAAGTTTTGTTTGTTGATTACTCCCCCTACCCTGAAATAGATGTTTCAGATTTTTCTTCTGATTCCTTTCTTTCATGTAATCCCTGTCGTACAGACCCATTCTCTTTTACCTCACTTTTTTCTGGTTGTTTTTCTTTAAGGAAAAAATTTTCCTCTTTAAGTTTTCTTAATTCCTCTTGGAGTTTTTCTTTTTCTTTCTTAGCTCTTTCTAACTCTACTTCCAGTCTAGCAATCTGTTTTCTTAATTTTCTCTTATCCATTTTGTAAGATAACCAGTCTATAATAGTAAACATTAACACAAGAAAAGCACCAACAACCATACTTACAACAAGAACAAAGCCTATAGGAGCTTTTGGTGTAACATAATCTGGAGGAAGCTTAACAGATACCATAGGTTCAGTATTAATTGAAGCAAAATACGCAATGAAAATAATGATGATGAGCCATAAGAAAAGCTTTAGTTTGTTAACCATCGCCTTCTCCTTTTTCTATTTTTTTTAATGCAGCTTTTATTTTTTTATAAATTTCTTTCAAATCCTGAGATATAACCTTAACCTCCCCTATAACTGGCATAAAGTTGGTATCTCCTATCCATCTAGGGACTACGTGATTGTGTATATGCTCCTCCAGTCCAGCTCCAGCAGCTCTTCCTAAATTAAAACCAAGATTGAAACCATCTGGTTTTAAAGCTTCCTTTATTGCTTTTATCGAAAGTTGAGTAAGTTTTGATAACTCACATAAAGTCTCTTCATCTAAAGATGTAAAATCTCCTACATGGTTATTAGGACATACCATAACATGCCCTGCATTATAAGGATATAAGTTCATAATAATGAAACATTTTTTTCCTCTATATAAAACAAGGTTTTTTTCATCATCTTGAGATTTGTAAGCATTACAGAGAAAACAGCCCTCTTGTTTATCAAATTCTTCTATATACTGGCTTCTCCAAGGAGAGTAAAGCCTTTCCATATTCTTTATTTCCTCCTATCTTATCTCTTTCGGGTCTATTTCTATACTTAATTTTATACCTTTTTTTTCCGCTCTCTCTTTTAAATTTAAAAGCTTTTTTTTAATTTGAAAATCCTTTAATAGAATTTGAACTCTATTTTTTCCTCTAATAAAAGATAAAGGAGCAAAAAATGGACCTTCATAAGAAATATTTAAATTATTTTCTTTAACCCATTCTTTAAATAATACTTCTATTTCTTTTAA
>JAADDV010000080.1 GCA_013153795.1 Aquificota bacterium
CATAAAGCTTTTTCTCAAAAAGAAAGTAGCTGTAGCAGCTTACAATACAAAAAAATATAAATATGCTTTTATGCTTATGAAAGATATTAATGAACCAATTTTTAAGCTTTATGCTGCTTATGCATTACTAAAACTTGGAGATATACAGGAAGCGGAAAAATACTTTAAACAAGCTTACGAGCTTTCTTCAGAAAAAGAAATTAAAGAAAAAGCTTTAAAATATCTTGCAGATATTTATTATTTTTCTAATGAAGACAGAAAGCTCTTAGAAGTAGTTAAAAAACTTTCAAAAATAAATGAAGATTATGCAAAAAATCTTTTAGGTTGGTTCTTTTTTAAGAAAAAGCTTTATGACAAAGCTTTAATATCTTTTACAGACCCTTATATGAAAGCTGTTAGTGCCTTTAATAGCGGAGATTTAGATACAGCTTTACATATAATAAAAACACTAAACGATAGAAAATCTAAGTTTTTACTTACATATATTTATACAAAAAAAGGAGATATTCAAAATGCCAGAGCTGTTTTAGAAGAACTTTCTCAAGGAGAAGATGACATAGCTAGGAAAGCTATGTATATGTATGCCTATTCATTTTTTTCTCAAGGAGATTTTGAAAGAGCCATAATAGAATTTCAAAAACTAATTGATAAATTCCCTAACACTAAAGAAGCAGATAGAGCTCTTTTAAAAATGGCAAACGCTTACTTTAATATTGGAGAAAGAGAAAAAGCACGAGAAATGTATCAAGAGTATATAAATAAACATGCAAATACTCCTGAAGCTATTGATGCAGCATATCAACTTGCTTTATTAGAAATGAAAAGTGGTGGAAAAAATACTATTAAGCAAATTGAAAGTTTTATAAAGAAATATCCAGATTACCCTTTTATAAATCTTCTTATAGTCCAACTTGCTGATGCATATGTTCAAAATAAAAATTTTAAGAAAGCTGAAGCTCTTTATAAAAAAATTATAGAAAAAAATACTGAAGAAAGTGAGTATGCTCTTTATAGACTTGCTTATATGAAATTTAAATATGGAAGAAAAGGAGAAGCTATTGTCCTTTTAAGAAAATATCTAAAAAAATATCCACATGGAAAATATACTATACAGGTAAGAGATTTACTTGCTCAAGCTTTTGAATCTTTTGGAAAAACAGGAGATGCTATAGCTGTATTAAAGAAACTTCCTAAAACTCCTGAAAATCAACTTAAACTAGCTACTTTGTTATTCAAAAATGGAGATTATACAGAAGCAAAAAGCTATTTTGAAAGTCTTTACAATAGATTTCCAAAAATGCGAAATGATATTGCATATTATCTTGGAAAAATTCAATATGAACTTGGATATTTTCAAAATGCTTTGAAATACTTAAACGAAGCTATAAGGGGTTCAGACTATCATCATATAGCTGAAAGTTATTATTTAATAGGTCTTATTTATAAGCAACAAGGAAAAAAAGAAGAAGCTTTAAATAATATTATTAATGTTATTTATCTTTACCCAGAAGCAAAAAATATTGTTGTAAAAGCAAGAGTTGAAGCAGCAAAGTTAATGAAAGACCTTGGTAGAAGATATGAAGCTTCATGTATATTAAAACCAGTTTTAAAAGAAGAACAAATCCCTAGATATCTAAAAAAAGAAGCTTTAAAACTAAAGAAAAAACTTCCTGAATGTGTTGAATAATGGAGGAGATAATGGAATATTTGATTTCTATTTTTCAAAAAGGGGGTCCTTTAATGTACCCTCTTTTACTTTTGGGTGTCCTTTCTATAGCTATTATTATAGAAAGATTTTATTCTCTTTCATATAAAAGAATTATTCCTCCAAAAGAAATAGAAGCGATTTTTCTTTATTTAAAAGAGGGAAGATTAACAGAAGCAATAACGACTGCTAAAGTTCACCCTAGTTTAGCTACAAAAATAATAGCTAATGTTTTAGAGTTTTATATGAGTAATAGAAAAACTAAAGAAGACTTGGAGTTAGCTGCTGAGGAGATTGCAAGAGTAGAAATTCCTAAACTTGAAGGTTATGTAAATTTACTTGGAGCTATTGCAGCAATTTCTCCTTTGCTGGGATTTTTAGGAACTGTAACAGGAATGATTCAAGTTTTTGAAGCTCTCTCTCTGGAAGGTTTGTCAAATCCTTCTGTTTTATCAGCTGGAATTTCACAAGCATTAATAACAACAGCTTTTGGTTTAACTATAGCTATTCCTTCTCTTGCAGCTTATTGGTATTTTCGTTCTAAACTTTCATCAATGATAGCTCAATTAGAAAATATTATAAATGAACTTATATATTTTCTTTCAAAAGAAGAATTCAAAAATTCCTCATCTTCATATCAATTGGGGTAAAAATGGATTTTAAAAAATATATGAGAAAAGAAAGCAAAGATTATGTTGTAGATATGACGGCTCTTGTTGATATAGCTTTTATTATTATTTTATTTCTTGGAATAGTAAGCACTTTAGCTCCAATATCCTCTATAAATGTAGAACTGCCAACAGCTTCAACAGAAGTCTCTTCTATCGAACCAACAAAAATTTTTATTGACAAAGAAGGAAACTATTATCTACAAGGAAAAAAGGTTTCTGATGAGGAGATTTTAAATTATCTAAAATCAAATAATATCAAGGCTTTGTCTATAGTTGCTGATAAAAGAGTTGTATACGAAAAAGTAGTTCATTTAATGGATATTGCAAAACAAGCTGGTGTAGAGCAACTAAATATAGCAACAAAAAGAGGGAGATGATGGAGAAAAAAGAGAATTTAGTAATTGCAGGGAAAATTCATGGAACTCATGGAGTAAAAGGAGACTTAAAGATAGAGGTTTTTCCACCTAATTTTAAACTTCCTCAAACAATTTATATAAAAGATAAAGAAGGAAATTTTAAACCTTTAGAAATAGAAGCTTATTCTAAAAGAAAAGGACTTATCAAATTTAAAGAATATGATGATATAGACAAAGCAAAAAAATTAAAACATAACTATTTTTATGTGAAAACTTCACAACTTCCCGAACTTGGAAAAGATACATTTTATGAATACCAACTTCTTGATATGGATGTGGTTTTCAATGACAAAGTTATTGGAAAAATAATAAAAATAGATGACCGTCTTTCTCAGGCTTATCTTCTTATCAAATGTATCGATGATAAAATTCGCCATTTGCCTTTTATAAAAGAATTTATAAAAGATA
Organism: Aquificota bacterium; assembly: GCA_013153795.1. Taxonomy (GTDB): domain Bacteria; phylum Aquificota; class Aquificia; order Aquificales; family Hydrogenothermaceae; genus JAADDV01. Next base: position 3,201 of record JAADDV010000080.1, read on the forward strand.
TAGACCTAGAAAATAAAAAGGTTATTGTAAATCTTCCTGATGGTTGGTTTACTCTTTAAAATTTATTAAAAATGAATAAATTAACAGTTAAAATTTTTATAAGGAGGTAAAAGCCATTTTAAAACTAGAAGTTCAAATACCGGCAGAAGCATTTTTTAGTGTAGTAGGGAATAAAGATGAAAATATAAAGTATTTTGAAGATACCTTTGATGTAGATATTTTTGCTAGAGGAACAAGTCTTATTGTTGAAGGAGCAGAAGAAAATCTTGATAAATTTGAGCAGTTTATGGAAAAAATAGCTTCATACTTTGAAGCAGGACATATTCTTTCAGCTCAGGATGTTAGAAATCTTGCTTTAGGATTTAGAAATGAACAGGAACTTTTAGAAGAGAAAAAGGAAAAGTTTTTTTCGAAAGAAGGAGAGGCAATCCTTTTTACCCATAGAAAAAAACCTGTTATGGCAAAAACCCCAAGCCAGAAAGCATATATAGAAACCATAAAGAAAAATGATATAACTTTTGGGGTAGGACCAGCAGGAACAGGGAAAACATACCTTGCTATGGCAATGGCTGTGTCATATTTAAAACAGCAGAAAGTAAACAGAATAATCCTTACAAGACCAGCTGTAGAAGCTGGAGAGAAACTTGGATTTTTACCAGGAACACTAACAGAAAAAGTTGACCCTTATCTTAGACCTTTATACGATGCCCTTTATGATATGGTAGATGCAGATAAAGTAAATGATATGCTGGAAAAAAATATTATAGAAATAGCACCTCTTGCATTTATGAGAGGAAGAACATTAAATGATGCATTTATTATTCTTGATGAAGCCCAAAACACAACAAAAGAACAGATGAAAATGTTCTTAACAAGAATAGGATTTGGTTCTAAAGCTGTAATAACAGGAGATGTTACTCAAATAGACCTTCCTAAAGTTTCTCAGTCAGGACTTGTGGAAGCCTTGAAAGTTTTAGAAGGAGTACCAGGGATAGGTATCTCATACTTTTCAGAAAAAGATGTAGTAAGACATCCTGTAGTCCAAAGAATAATAAAAGCCTATGACAGATACGAGCAAGAAAAGGAAGAAAACAGATGAATAGAATTCTTATATCTAAAGAAGTTTATAGTAGAGAGATAACAAAACCTTTTGTCAAAGAAATAACAGACAAAATTTTAAAAGAGCTTGGTTTGGACAATGTTGAAATAAGTATAACTCTTACAGATGATGAGACTATAAGGCAGATAAATAAAGAATGGAGAGGAAAGGACAAACCTACAGATGTCCTTTCCTTTCCGCTTGATGAAAATGATACACTTCCTGGTTATAAATATAGATTACTTGGCG
>JAADDV010000192.1 GCA_013153795.1 Aquificota bacterium
ACTTCTCTAAGGAAAATGTAGTTTTCCAGTAGATTTGAATACTCTTTTTCTACAACACTGAGAATATTTGTTTCCCTTTTTCTACTTTTTAAGATAGCAAGCTGGGCTAAAAACTCTATATCTGTAATACCTCCTTTTCCAAGTTTTATATCTATTTCTGAAGGAAGTTCTTTTACAAGCCCTTCTAAGCTGAGTCTCATCTCAAAAATGTTGTCTATAAAATCTTTTGTGATTTCTTCAGAAAAGAGAAAATCTTTTATAAGATTTTCCATTTTTTCTGCAACACTTTTGTCTCCTGCTATAAATCTTGCTTTTGTCCATGCAAGTTTTTCCCATGGACGGGCTTCTTTTTCAAAATAGTTTTTGTAAAAGTTCAATGTTGGCGCAAGTTCTCCAGCTTTTCCAAAAGGTCTTAGTCTAAGGTCAAGCTGATACAAAATTCCTTCTTTAGAATAAGACGTTAAAAGTTTAACAACTGTTGCAGGTTTTGAGATAAGTCTGTTTTTACTACTTTCATCAACAAAAACAAAAATGAGGTCTAAATCGGAACCTATATTCATCTCTCTGCTTCCAAGTTTTCCAAGGGCAAAAATAGCAAAGTTTTCTCCTTCTATATACTCATAAAGGTTTTCCAGTATAAAATCTGCAAGGTTTGATAAAGCTGTGTTTAGCTCTTTTAGTCTTTCTTTACTGCTTTCTTCATGGATTCGTGAAAGATATTTTAAAGATGTTAAAACCTCTACTATTTTTTTGAGTTTTTTTAGCCTGTCAACAGGTTCTAGTTTATCTCCTATAACAGCAAGCTCTTTTTCAAAGCCTTCTCTATCTACAGGAACTTCTTCTATACCAAAAGCCCAGTCTAAAAGCTCTGTATCTTTTGCCATAAGGTCTGAGATATAATCTGATAGTTTTGCTATAGAAAGCATAAACTCAACAAGTTTCTGGTTTTGCTCTAATGCTGCAGCAAAGATACGAAGCATCTTGCCTTCTATAAAAAGCTTTGTAAGATTTAAAAGAAAATCTTCCCTATCTGGAAATTCTTTCAGTTTTTTTTCTAAAACAGGAATATACATAAACAAATCTTCCTTCCAGCTTCCTCCAAGCTCTATGTATTCTTTACTGAAGAAAATATCTTTAAATCTTTCCACTGCCCATTTTCCATCTTTAAAGCCAAGCTGTTCTAGATAGCTTATGGCATCTTCTTCATTTTGTTTTGTTAGGATATATTTCTGAAGAGGAGTAAGTTTTCTATCTATAGAAGGAGTTAGCTGATTGAATATTTCTTGGACTTTTTTTCTGTGGTTTTCTAGAGTGTCTAGAAACTCTTTTGTTGAAGAAAATCCCATTTTAGAAGCATATTCTTCTGCTTTTTCCATAAAGAATGTTTGGGTCTGGACACAGTTTTCCATCTGTATTATATGCTCAAGATTTCTATAAAAGATGTAAGCTTCTTTTAAGGTTTTTTGTGTGTCTTTTGAGATGATTTTATGTTGTGCAAGTTTTTCTAAAGCTCTTAGAAGGTTTCTTTCTCTTAAATCAGGATTTTTTCCTCCATATAAAAGAAGAAGTATCTGGGTGAAAAATTCTATCTCTCTAATACCTCCTTCTCCTCTTTTAACGTCCCACTGACCAATTTTTTTCTTTTTTGCTTCTTCTGTTATCATTCTTTTCATTTCTACAATTTCTTCAAAAACCTCTTCTCCTGTAGAACGTCTATAGACGAAAGGAGTTATGATGTCTAAAAACTGTTTTGAAACAGTTGAGTTTCCTGCTGAGTGTCTGGCTTTTATAAGCATATGTCTTTCCCATGTTCTTCCATGAGTCCAGTAGTAATACTCTAAAGCTGGCAGTGAGTAAGCTATAAATCCTTTTTTTCCTTCTGGTCTAAGGTCTAAATCTACTATCCAGCTTTGACCTTCAAAGGTTTTTTTTGTTAGATAGTTTGTTGTATCCCTAAAAACAGAAATAAAAAACTCTCTATTTGATATACCTTTTTCTGTTTTTCCTTCATCATCGTATATGTACATAACATCAACATCTGAGTAGTAGTTAAGCTCTAAACCTCCCATTTTTCCAAGGGCTATTACACTTCCTGAGGCAGGACTTCCATCTGGTTTTAAAGGTTGTCCATATCTTTTTTTGTTTTTTTCAAAGGCTCTTTTATATGCAGCTTCAAAAGACGCATCTGCAAGATATGAATATTCTTCTAAGAGCTCTGATAGAGAATGCTTTTTGTATATATCTTTAGAAAAAATCCTTCCTAAATGTTTCATTTTAAAAAATGCTAGCTTTACAGAAAAATCATTATTTGAAGAAATATCTATAAGCTCTAAAGCCTCTTCTACAAGTTTATCCCTTCCATATAAAGGTTTATCAAGTTCTTCAAAAAGAAAATCTAATTCTTCAGTATGTCTAAAGAGAAAATCTGTTAAACAGCTTGAATAGGCAGACATTTTTTTCAAAAGCTTTAATTTTTCTTCTGGAAGACTTTCAAGAAAATCCTTTTTTAGCATTTCAAATTTTCCTAAGTTTCCCATGGCTTCTCCTAACCTGATAAAAATTTTTCCTCAATGATATAATTAATTTAAAATCCATTTTATTATCCGAAGAATTAATATAAATATACAGTGCTAGGGGTATCAATGGAAAAAAGATTTTTAACTTTTTTGTTTATATTTTTTGCTGCCTTTTTCTCATGTGAGAATATTCAACTTCCAAAACAAGAAAAGAAAAAAGAAAAAAAGGAAGAAATAGAGCCGATAATAACAATTCAAAATAGATTTGCTTCAATTATTGAAAAAGCTACCCCTTCAATAGTAACTGTTTTTACATATGCTGAAGGTATTGATAAAACCCCTATTGCCTACAATATAGGAGATGAAGAACCTTTTAGTGAAAGTGAATCTTTAGGTTCAGGTTTTGTATATAAAGAGGATAATGATTTTTTGTATATACTTACAAACAGCCATGTTATAGAAAAATCTAAAAATATAGTTGTTAAATTCTTCAATGGAGTAGAAAAAAAAGGAAAAACTGTTGGTATAGATACAAAAAGTGATTTAGCTGTTTTAAAAGTAAAAAAAGAGGAAAAAATAAACTCTATACATCCTTTACCTATAGGAACAACAAAAAGTTTAAAAGTTGGGTATTTTGTTATTGCAGGAGGAAGTCCTTATAATCTTGGGCATACTTTTACACTAGGAATTGTTTCAGCTCTTCATAGAAATCTTGGGATTTCTACATACGAAAACTATATCCAGACAGATGCTGCTATAAATCCTGGAGATTCAGGGGGTCCTCTTCTTGATATTTATGGAAATGTTGTAGGAGTTAATACAGCTATTATCCAATCAGGACAAGGGCTTGGTTTTGCTATTCCTATTGATGATGCTATTGTGGTGGCAGATGAGCTTATAAAATATGGGAAAGTAAGAAGAGGCTGGCTTGGAGTTGTTGTCCAGAATCTAAGTAAAAAGCAGAAAAAACATTTAAAAGTTGAAAAAGGAGTATATATTATAAAAGTTGTGGAAGATAGTCCTGCCTTTGCTTTAGGACTAAAAAAAGGGGATGTAATTATTGAAATAAATGGTGAAAAGATAGAAACAGCTCAACAACTTAAATATATACTATCAAAATTAAAACCAAAAGACGATATTAAAATAAAAATATATAGAAAAGGGAAGGTTATAGTTTTATCAACAAAGCTTGGAGAAATGTTAGACAAGGGTATTTGATATATAGTAAAATGCAGTTTCAACAATAGAATAAGAGGGCATACGCTTTTGGAGTTTAAATATGAAAAAATTAACGTATGAAAAAGGGATTACTTACTATCTAAAGCTTATATCAAAAATTCCTCTTTTATCTGCGGAGGAGGAAAAAGAAATAGCCTTAAAGGCAAAACAGGGGGATAAAGAAGCTCTTGAAAAACTGATAAAATCTAATCTTAGATTTGTTGTTAATGTAGCTAAAAACTACACAGGCTATGGAATTCCTTTCCAAGAGCTTATATCAGCAGGAAATATAGGTCTTATAGAAGCAGCTAAAAGATTTGACCCTGAAAGAGGAGTTAGATTTATTTCTTACGCTATCTGGTGGATAAAACAGTCTATTCTCCAAACAATCCAAAATCAAAAAGATATAATCAAAATTCCTCAAAAAACACAAAATCTTTCAATAAAGATTGATACAGCTTATCTTGCTTTAAAAGAGCAACTAAACAGAGAGCCTAAATATTCAGAAATAAAAGAATATTTAAAAAAATATGAAAATGTAGATGTAGATGAAGAAACAATAGAAAGTTATCTTCTTATAAAAAGACATTCTGTTTCTCTTGATATGCCTATAGATTCAGATGAAGGGACATTTTTTATAGACCTTGTTACTAAACACAGCACCAAAGATATAGAAGAAGATATTGTAAGAGAATCTATAAGAAAAGAGATAGATTATGTTCTTTCTCATCTAAATGAAAGGGAAAGATACATAATAATTCATAGATTTGGTCTTGATGA
>JAADDV010000025.1 GCA_013153795.1 Aquificota bacterium
GTATTAGAAACTAAAATTTGGGAGTATCTGGTTCTAATAGAAATCAAGTTCGGTGAGGAAAAAGCTTTAGAGATACTGGAGAAAGTTTATAACGAATATAAAAGCAACAAGAAAAATAGCAATATGTATCTAGATGTCTGGGCTTACCACAAAATGAGAATGTCTTAAAAAATCTTAAAAGAGGGAAAGGGCGATGAATAGAAATAGAGTTATAGAATTGTATCTAAAAGGATTTTCAATAAGAAAGATAGCAAAGATTACAGGATTTAGCAAGTCAAAAGTTCACAGGATTTTAAAAGGTGAATTTGGAGAGCAAAATCTTAAAAAGGATATGGAATTATATAGACGATTATCTGATGGGCTAAAAGAAAAAATAAGACTTCTTTTAACAACCAGAACAGAGGAAAAAGGACAGAGTAGAGTTTTATCCTACTCCCAAATATACGATTTCTTAGTTTTAGATTTCATACAAGAAAATTTAAAAATATCTAAAGCTAGATTTTACCAATTTATCAAATATTTCATAATCAGAGAATTTGGAAGCTTGGAAAAATTAGAGCAACAGAGGAGGTTGAAAAGAGAAATATCAAAATTCATCCAATCCAAAGGCAGTGTTAAAAGGGAATTAGGATTGTGGGAAATTGACGCAACAGGCTACATTTACAATGGCAAAAACTACTCAATTATGCAGGTTATAGACACATTTACCGGGTATGTATTCCCATCTATGATAGTAGAAAACAAAGAAAAGAATGCTAAACATTACAATAAAGCCTTTAACTCCCTTGATGTTGCTTATTACCTTATGACACTCTTTATCCAATATGGAGTTCCCAAAGCTATTAAGTCTGATAATGAGAAAATCATCAAAAATGACTATATAACTGAGGCTTTAAAAGAACTAAAAGTAAAACATATAAAAACGAAGCCATACAGCCCCAATTCAAAAGTGATAGAAAGATTTTTCAGAGAGTTAAAGGATACAGCTAGAATGCTAAGGGCGGCAGGGTTTGAAGGTGAATTTAACGAGCTATGGCATAAATCAATAGAATGGTTTAACAAAAAAGAACACAATTTTAAACATATTAACGGGCAGTTCTCACCATTAGAGCTAGTCAATGTATATGGATTAGGAACTAGGGAAGAAAAGGAAGATATTATAAGAATGGCATTTGCAGAGAAATTCACCAGAAAGATAATCAATAACCAAATAAGAATAGAAGGACTTATCTATGATTTCACTTTACCAAAAGAAGATAATCAGTTAGGAAGAAAGAAAAAATATAAAGAAGTAATTGTTTACAGAGATTTAGAGAATATAACTAATTTATTTGTTTATGATGCTGAAACTGGAGAGTATTTAGGAGTAGCTAAATTAACAACTCAAGCAAATCCACAAAGTCTAGAAACGATAACAGATAAACAGATTAAACAAAAACAGAAAAGAATTGAAAGAAGAGTTAAAAAGCTAGAGGAAGAAAAAACGCTACTTGGCATTGAGGCGATGGAGTTATCAAATGACAATGAAATAGGAAAATCATTGATTGAAACTGAAACAGATGATTTTGAAACGGAAGCTGAGCTAGATAAAACAGAAATTGAACTTGAAGAAAACCAATCAAGCCAATCAGATAACGACGATTTAAATATTTTTGAAAATCTAATTGAAGAAGAATTTTAAAAAGGAGGGAAAAGATGGTAAAAACACACATCTATGAAGATTTAGAAAAGGTAATATTATTATTAAGGAAAACTATCAGAGATGGCAAGCAGGGAATAGCTCTAATATCGGCAAACTATGGAACAGGAAAAACTCTAGCGGCAAAAGAATTAGAGAAGGTTAATCACGATGTTTTCTATATGAAGATTTACCAAACACTAGACACACCTTCCAAGTTCACTAGGGAGCTGGCAAGGATACTGGGTTCTGCCATATCCAGAAGCTACCAAGAAACACTAGATTTCTTACGCACATACCTAGAGGCAACAAATCAAAGCCCAATAGTTATATTAGACGAAGCTCAAAGATTGCTAAGGAAGAGAAGTTTAATAGGAGAAATTAAGGATATTTTTGAAGATTTCCCTATTAGGTTTATTTTACTCGGAGATTTATCCTTGCAAAAAGAAATAACCAAATACACAGCTTTAAACAAAAGAGTAATAATCAGAAAGATACTAGAGCCTATAACTCAAAAAACAATAACAGAGTTAGGAAAGTTATACAACATTAAAACTGATGAAACTTTATTAAAGCTGGCTCAAAAAAGAGGCTGGACAACCATAGAAGTAGATAGATTTCTTTACTATGCTAAAGCGGCAAAAATATCAAATGTTTCTGAAATACCTAAAGACAAAATCAAAAAGTTAATAGAACAAGTGGAAATTTCTTTAAAAATTTAAAAGCAAAAGGGGGAGGATATGAAAAACGAAATCTGGGCGATAATGGTAAGGAAAAAAGTCTTTACTCCAAAAGAAGTAGTTGAAGAATTGTTAAACACCAAATATAAATTCCTTGGAAAATCTTTTTTAAGAAATAAAGTTAAAGACTTTATTAGGCAACAGGTTAAATCCAATTCATTAACGCAAGTTCTAGACGGAATTTTTGCTCTAACTCCATATTCCGATAATTGGGAGGAATATATAACCAAAAGAAATTGTGTTGTTTGCAATAATCCATTTATACCTTTAGAAAATAATCACATTATCTGTTCTCCAGAATGTAAGAGGGAATATTACAAGGAATATCACTCTAAAACCAGAAGAAAAAAAGGTATGAAACCTAAACGGCGTTGGACGGACAAAGAAGTAGAAAAGCTAAAACAATTAAAGGAAAAAGGATATACATATGAAGAAATTGCGAAAAGATTAAACAGAACAAAAACCGCCGTTATAGAAAAATACAAACAACTTAAAGGAGTTAGAAAATGAGATATGAAACGATATTGAAAAAACTTAAAGAAATAAGAAATTCAAAAAGCGGAAAGGAAGCACAAAAGAAACTAGATAAACTTATTAAACAGCTGGAAATATACATTCAAACAAAAGAAAAGGATAAAGTAGATATTAGACACTTAATGGGTTGGTATTTAAAACTCTGGAACGATGAGCCACCAGAAAAATTAATGAGTGTAAAATACCAAGCTATTATTGGGAAGCATTTAAAGGAACTGGTGAAAATATACCAGCAAAATAATGAAGATATAGAACAACTCAAAGCTGACTATGAGAATTTCAAAAAAACCCAAAGAAAAGGGGCAAAAGGAATAACTCAATTTAGGGCATTACTACCAGCTATTAAGAAAGCTCAAAATCAGAATAAATGGACTACACCAAAAAATGAAAGGGGAGTTGATTACTATATCCAATCTCTAGAAGACGATTTAGCTATACCTAATGCGAATTCAAACGAAGATGATGAAGATATACCTCATTTCTAGCATCGGATTAGGAGGAATTAATTATGCTTGTAGCAAAAACAAAAGAAGAAGCTTTAAAAATAGTAAAAGGTGAAAGCGTTATAGAAACTGATAGATTATTTTGGGTAAAAACAAAAAATGGGATTATAAGAGTATTCAAACCTATATCCAAAGAATTAATAATAAGAAAATTACAAAATGGAAATTTTCCAGAAAGATATTTGGAAGATGTTTTTTCAAAAAGTATAAAAAAGACACAAGCTATTTTAGTAGCATTAAAAAGTAAAAAAGAAGGACTATTACTAAGCGGAAAAGCTGGAGTTGGGAAAACATTTGCTTGCATTTATAAAGTAGCAAAGCTAATTCAAGAATACAAGATAAATGCACCTCTTTATATATCTTTGCAAGACTTTAATATCGCAGAGGAAAGAGAACGATTAAAAGATTTTGACACCTTTTTATTAGATGATTTCAATCCAAATCTAAATGAATATGAAAAGAAATTTGCCATAAATGTTATTTATTACGCCTATCATCGTAAAAAGAAGATTTTTATAACAACCAACGCAGACATAAAAACATTTTTTGAATTCCTAAATGAAGAACCTATCCTATCAAGATTAAGAGAATTAACGGATATAAAAGTAATTAACGACAAAGATTACAGACTGGAGGTAAAAAGATGAAAATTTGCAAATATAAAGCAATCCCTGTTGGAAAAAAGGTGTTTATTTATGGGGAAAGTATTCTAGAAAGTATCTACAAAGGTAAAAAAAGATATTTCATAATTCCAAATAGCACACGCATCGTTTTAAACGAAGCATATTTGGTAGATGCATACAAGCTTAATGCTGAAGTTGTAGAAGTAAGGAAAGATACCATAAGCAGATATACAGGATTTAAAGAAAATGCATTTGGAAGTAAAGGTAGAGAAATTTATGAAGGGGATATTATAGAAGGAAAATATCGTTGTGATTGGTTTGTAGGAGTTGTAGAAAGTGCTAAAATCGTTGATGATTTCAGTATACCTGAATTAATTCCATATCTATTTATATCTAATGATAATAAAGCTAAAACCATACCA
>JAADDV010000111.1 GCA_013153795.1 Aquificota bacterium
AGTTGCAGAGGTTTTCGCAAGCAATGATTTTGAAGTTATTTTATCTTCAAAGGTTTGTTCAACGCCAGCTCTTTCTCTAATGGCAAAAGAGTTAGGTGCAGATGAAGGAGTTATGATTACAGCATCTCATAATATATATAAATATAACGGTTATAAAATAAAAGGAGGATATGGAGGACCTGCTACTCCTGATATGATAGCTGATGTAGAAAAAAGAATAGGCTCATCAGAGGTAAAAACAGGAAAAACTAACTGGGAAGAGATGGATTTTAATAAATATTATGTTGAGAAACTTAAATCCTACATAATCCCGGGTATTTTCAAGCAAAAGCCTGAAAAAGTAGTTCACGACCCGATGCACGGTGCCACAATGGGTCTTTTAAAAGAAGCTTTAGAAGACACTCTTATAGATGTAATAGAGATAAATCACTACAGAGATGCTTTTTTTGGATTTCATCATCCTGAGCCTATAGAGAAAAATATACCTCTTCTTATGGGAAAAGTTGTTGCAGAGGAAGCTCTTGTTGGAATAGCAAATGATGGTGATGGGGATAGAGTAGGAATTGTTGATGAAGCTGGAGAGTTTGTAAGCACCCAGCTAGGTTATGTTTTACTGCTTCTTCATACAATAAGAAATAAAAAAACTCCTGGTGCAGTGGCAAAAACTATTTCAACATCATACTTAGTAGATAGAATATGTGAAAAAGAAGGAAGAAAACTTTATAAAACCCCTGTTGGATTTAAATATATAGCAGACCTTTTCTTAAAAGAAAATATAGCTTTTGGCGGTGAAGAGTCTGGAGGATATGGTTTTGGATTTCATATTCCTGAAAGAGATGGTCTTTTATCAGGTTTAATGATTTTGGAGATGATTCTTTTACATGGAAAACCTCTTACCCAGATAATAGAAGACGTATTTAGAGAGTTTGGAACAGCTTATTACAAAAGACTTGATTTAAAAGTAGAAGGAGACCAAGGAAGGAAACTTGTGGAAAAACTAAAAAAAGAGCCCTTAAAAGAGCTTGCAGGATTTAAAGTAAAAGAAGTAGACCTTACAGATGGCGTTAAATTTATATTTGAAAATGATGGGTGGGTGTTATTTAGAGCTTCAGGAACAGAACCTGTTTTAAGGATTTATGTAGAAATGCCTGAAAAACATCAGGTAGAAGAAGTTTTAGAAGAAGCTAAAAAATTAGTAGGAGGAATAAAGTAATGGAGCAGCATGTTTATCATCCTTATGATATTAGAATTTCAGAAGATGAAGAAATTATTGCCATTGTAGAACCTGATAGTTATATAAAAGAAATGATAGAAAATAAGGAAACTTGCTGGGAAGTAGAAGTAGATGTTGATTATGATGAAGATGAGCATGAACCTTATCTTATTATTATCCTTCATAAGGATAATGGAAGAATTGAAATAGAACTTCCTTATGGAGAATCATGGGAAGCTTTATCCGAAAAAGGGGTTATTACAATTGTTCTTTTAACTCAGTTTGACCTAGACCATGGAGACCTGAGCGATGCAATAACTATTTCAATAAATCTTGATGAATATATTAAAGGATATGTTTCTGGTGCTACAAGAATGTGGGAAGCAGTAAGTGAGGAAGTAGAAGGAGAAAATGAATAAAACAGTTATTTATCCCAGAAAAATAAATTTCTATGAGACAGATGCTCAGGGGATAGTTCATCACTCAAACTATCCCCGTTATTTTGAAGAGGCAAGAGGTTTTTTTCTTGAGGAATATGGTTTTCCATACCACAGAGTAAGAGATGAGCTAGGTGTAGACATAGTTCTTTTAGAGCTAAACGTTCAATATAAACAGCCTCTTGTGTATGGAGATAAATGTCAGATTTATATAACCCTTTCCCATATGGATAGATATTTTTTCACCTTTGAGTATCAGGTAAAAAAAGAAGACAGTATAGTTTCTACAGGATTTACAAAACACTGCTGTATAGACAGGAAAACTAGAAAGATGATTTCTATTCCTAAAAAAATCAAAGCTCTTTTTAAAGATGAATAAAATTGATGAAACAATTTTAAAGCTTATAGAAAAAACTCCTGTCTCTGGAGAAAAACTTTCATCAATCCTTGGTATATCTAGAGTTGCTGTTTGGAAAAGAATAAAAAAACTCGAAAACTTTGGATACAAGATAAAAAAATCAAAAAATGGATATTTTGTGGAAAAAGCTTCTGAATATTTACTTCCCTATGAAATCAAAAAATATCTAAAAACAGTATGGCTAGGGCAAAATTACATTTTTTTTGAAGAAATAGATTCAACAAATGTATATGCTAAAAAAAATGATTTACCCCATGGAACAGTCGTTTTAGCCGAAACCCAAACAGCAGGAAAAGGAAGAAAAGGTAGAAAATGGGTATCTGAAAAAGGAAAGGGACTTTATTTTTCTATTGTTTTAAAAGAAGGTATACCGATAGACAGATTTTTAATTTTTTCTCTCTTGTTTCCGTCTGTAGTAAAAGCTGTCCTAGAAGAATACATTAGAAAAACCATTTACATAAAATGGCCTAATGACTTATACATAAAAAACAAAAAATTTGCAGGATTTCTTATAGAAAGTGAGATAGAAGGAAATGAAATACACAAAGTTGTTGTAGGAATAGGTATAAATGTAAATAATGAAAACTTTAAAAATTTAGACAGACCAGCAACTTCCCTGTTCTTAGAAGAAGGAAAACTTATAAATAGAAAAAAACTACTTGCTGATATTCTTTTTAAAATTGAACACTGTCTTGAAAATATAAATCCAGAAGAAATTATAAAAAATGTAGAAAAGAGTCTTTTATGGAAGGGAAAAAAAGTTTATTTTCCAGAAGTTGGGCTGGAGGGTGTGTTGGAAGGATTAAATCCGTATGGTGGTCTTAGAATAAAAACAAACAAAGGGATAAAAGAGATATACTCAGGAGACCTTACATTAAGAAGCCTTGATACATAAAGTAAAAACCAAAAAGAATAATACTGATAGAAACAAGCTCTTTAAATACAGTGGAAGAAACGCTCTTTGTAAGAAAGTTCCCTATAAAAGCTCCTAAAAAGACAGCAGGCACAGCAGGGATAATAATCTCGCTGTAAAAAAAATCTCTTAGTTCAGAAGACCAAAGATAAAATACAATTCTTTCAATATTTAAAACAGCAAAAACAAAAGATATAACAAACTTAAAATCTTCTTTTGAATGAAAAAACTGATTCAGATAAAGGGCATATAAAGGACCTGCTCCGCCAATAAGTCCAGAGATAAAACCTCCTGCTGTCCCAGTAAAAACAGCAAACAGATATTTGTGTTTTTCGGGAAGTTTTATATTTCTTTTATGGGAAATAAAATCATAAATCCCTGTTAGAACAACAAAAAGCCCAAAAAAAGCTTCAACAGTTTTATGATTTAAAATCTCAAGAAAATAACTACCAATTCCAGCTCCTACAAAAGAAAAAAGTAAAAGAAGAAAAATTTCCTTTAAGTAAAAATTTCCCTTAAAGTTCGCAACAGACAGATAAATTGTCCCTAGCAAAGCTATAATGGAAAGAGAAACAACTACAGCCTTTGCATTAAAGAAAAACAGCAAAATAGCTGTAGCTATTATCCCAGACCCAAGACCTATAAAACCCTGAACAATCCAACCTATAAAAACAGCCCAAAATGAAATAAAAATAGATAACATAATATAACTTTGAATAAAATAAGGTTTTATAAGATGCAAAAAATTTTGCTTGAAATTTATGAGAAATTCAAGGAAACATATAATATTGAAAACTGGTGGCCTATTTATGACGGCAAAGAACCTTTCACAGAAATTTCTGTAGGAGCTATTCTTACTCAAAATACAAATTGGAATAATGTAGAAAAAGCTTTAAAAAATCTTATGTCTTATGAATTGCTTACCTTAGAAAAATTAAAAGATATAGATATAGAATTCCTTCATGAACTTATTAAACCAGCAGGTTTTTATACAAGGAAATCTAAAACAATAAAAGAATTTGCTACAAAATCTTATAAAAGAAAGCAGATTGATAGAGAGTTTTTATTGTCTATTAAAGGAATAGGAAAAGAAACTGCTGACAGTATACTTCTTTATGGCCTTAACAGACCTGTTTTTGTTGTTGATGCATATACAAAAAGACTTTTTAGTAGATTAGGTTTTGTCAAAGAAAAAGAAAAGTATGACCGGATTCAAAAGTTCTTTATGGAAAATCTTCCAAATGATGTTTCTTTATTTAAAGAATACCATGCAGGCATTGTAGAGCACTGTAAAGCTTTTTGTAAGAAAAAACCTAATTGTGAAAAATGCATTTTAAAGGATTTGTGTTTTTATCCTACTTAAGAGTATAAACAAGTAGTGTTTTTTTAATTATAAAACTTACATAGCTGTTATAAAGAAAACTATATCCTTGCCTGAAAAGTTATACAATAAAGCTAAAAACTTATCAAAAAACTTTAATGGATTAGTCAAAGAAGCATGGGAAGAGTATTTAG
>JAADDV010000015.1 GCA_013153795.1 Aquificota bacterium
TTTCAAGGTTTTGCTGTAGAAAATAGAGTTTTACTCCTTTTATGATATTTTTGATTTCATCAATTTTTTCTTCCAGTTTTGAGGCTAACAGAGCATTTTCTTTTTCTTCTTCTAGTTTTTTAAGATTTGTTTTTACCTCTTTTAAGACAAGTTTAGCAGATTGGATTTTTTCTTCTGTTTCTTCTAAATCTTTTAAAGCTTTTTCTTTTTTTTCTTCATACTCTGTTATTCCAGCTATCTCAGATATAAGGTCTCTTCTTTCTGCTGGGGTCATTTTTATAAATCTAAAAATATCTCCTTGAGTGACTATGTTGTATCCCTGTGGGGGTATTCCTGCAAAGGAAAGAAGTTCTTCAACTTCATAATGTTTTGCAGGTCTGCCGTTTATTTTGTATGTAGATTTTCCGTTGTGTTCTACTTTTCTGTATATACGAACTTCTTCATCATTTAGAGGAAAAGCTCCTTCATTTTTAAATACAACTTCTACTTCAGCATACTCAGCTGATTTTCCTTTGGAGGAAAAAATAAGGTCAGAAAGTTTTAAAGCTCTCATAGATTTTGCTGTTGCAAGTCCGAGGGCAAAAACGATTGCATCTCCTATATTACTTTTTCCTGAGCCGTTTGGTCCGACTATTCCTATAAAACCTTCTCCTAAAGGAATAGTGAGCCTTCTCGCGCCGTAAGATTTAAATCCATAAACTTCTATTCTGTCTATATACGCTTTTGACATAATTACAAGCCTGAAATAATCTGGTTTTTATTTTTTTCGTAAAAAACAAAGATATATAAAAACTATTTTATTTCTTCAAAAAAGATATGACACACTCTCATTTCTGGGAAAATTCTTATTGGCATTTCGTTAGCATTATAAATGCATATTTCAAGATTTCCTTCAAACCCTGATTCTATCCAACCTGTATTTACAATTTGAAGTCCCATTCTAGCAAGTCTAAATTTTGGCTGAATATATATAGCTATATTTTCAGGAACTTTTATATATTCCAAACTTTCAACAATAAAAAACTTTCTTGGTTCTAAAACAGCTCCTTTATCAGAAATATAATCTTGTTCGAGAATATTCATATAAGGATTTCTAGGGTCTAGCATCTCAATTTCAAGCTCAATATCTTTTGGATATCTGTGATACCTGTTTGATGTTCTTATATCTATTGAGTTTTTCTGAAGCTGAAGTTCCTTATCAAAAGGAGAGATTTCTATAAGATTTTTTTCTATATATTCTTCTATTTTTTTATCTGATAAAATCATTTTTTACCTCAAAAGAGGCAGCAGAATGCTGCCTTTATTTTTTCGCAAGTCTTAAAACTTCTTTTACAAGTTTTTCTATACCTTCTGCAACATCTTTTATTGTTTTTCCTTCCATATAAGCAGGAGTTGAAACAATTTTGTGCTCTTCATCTACAAGAGCTTCTGAAACAGGGCATACAAGGTGTTGTTGTCCCATAGCTTCTATAGCTTTTGCTACATCTTCATCACTTCCAATAGTAAGTTTTGCTTTTGCTTCTCTTAAAGCTGCTGCTACAATAACAGGAGATATACATACAGCTCCTATTGGCTTTCCTTTTTCAAACATTTCAACAAGAAGTCTTTTTACTTCAGGAATAACATCTGCTTCAGCTCCTTTCTCAAGGAAGTTTGAGAAGTTTTTAGCTACTCCATAACCTCCTGGCATGATAAGGGCATCTATATCATCAGCAGACACTTCATTGATATCTTTTATATCTCCTCTTGCAATTCTTGCAGCTTCTACTAAAACATTTCTTGTTTCATCCATTTTTTCCCCAGTAAGATGATTTATAACCTCTTTTTGGGGAATATTTGGAGCCATACATACAATTTCAGCTCCTTCTTTATCTAAAAAATATAAAGTTAGTGTCGCTTCGTGGATTTCTGCTCCATCAAAAACACCACAGCCGGCAAGTAATACACCTACTTTCATATTATGCCCTCCTGTTAGAATTTTGTCTAAAACTATTGTAAACTAATTTATTGAAAGAATTAACAGGAGGCAAGGAATGTATCCACTAGAGGTTGTTACTCCAAAAGGTATTATATACAAAGGCGAAGCTTACCAAACAGTTGTAAGGACAGCAGACGGAGAAATCGGTGTTTTAGAAAATCATATGCTTCTTTTAACAAAAGTTTTACCTGGAAAGCTTAGAATTGAAAAAGAGGGAGAAGAACCTAAAGAAATAGCTGTAACTTACGGCATAATAGATGTAAGAGGAGATAAAGTTATTATTCTTGTTGAGGAAGCTTATGAGTTTGGAGAAATAGACGTAGAAAAAGAAAAAGCTCTTTTAAAAGAAGCTGAAGAAAAACTTGCAGAGAGAGAAAAACTTTCTTTAAAAGAAATCGAAGAATTTGAAAAATTAAAAGAAAGAGCAGAGATTTTATTAGAACTTGCTGGTGTTAAAATTCATTAATGAATATAAATGAAGATGAAACTCTTTCCCCTTTTTTAAGGGGAAAGATTAATATTATTCAAAAAAAGAAAGGTTATAGGTTTAATTTAGATAGTGTTCTTTTAGCAAATTTTTTTTATCCTAAAAAGAAAAAAGGAAAAATAATAGACCTTGGAACTGGTTCAGGAATTATTCTTTTGCTTATTTCTTTGAAATATAAAGATTTGGATTTTTCAGCACTAGAATATCAGAATTCACTTTTTGATATAGCTAAAAGAAATTTTCTTTTGAATAAACTTAATGTTAATCTTGTTAAGGGGAATGTGAAAGATATTAAAAATCTTTTCCCTTCTCAGTCTTTTGACTATGTTATAACAAATCCTCCCTATTATAAAACCACAGGAAAGAAACCTAAAAATCAAGAAATTTTAATAGCAAAAACGGAAGAAATAGCTTCTATAGAAGATTTTATAAAAGCTTCTTTTTATCTTTTGAAAGACAATGGTAGCTTCTTTATGATAAATCAAGCAAATAGATTATCTGAAACAATTTTTTTACTGAAAAAGTATAAACTAGAACCAAAAAGATATAGATTTGTTTATCCTTCTTTAGAAGATAAAGCTTCTCATTTTTTGATAGAAGCGGTAAAAAATGCAAAAGAATCTTGTGAAATAGAAAAACCTCTTATTATTTATAAAGATAAACAGAAAAAAATATACACCCCAGAGGTTGAAAGTTATTTAGAATCTTAAATCTTCTGTAAAAAGACTTTACAAATTTTTAAAAATGTGTCATTCTAATATTCGAATATAAAAATATAAAAATATTTTGGAGGTTTTGAGGTGCATACTAAAAAGTTTCAGGGGTTTTTTTATTTACTTTTAGCTTTACTTTTTCTAGTTCCTAAATCTGAAGCTGTAGATATTGAGTTTGGTAAAGGTGAGTTTTCAATGGAAATGGCTGTTCTTGGATTTTCAGGAAAATTAACTACAGATATTACTACCATTACTTTAAATGAAACTCATAGAAACGTTTTTACAGACCGCATATTTATTAACTTTGATATTACTTATTTTCGCTCGGATACAGTAAGAAAAATGCTTGATTTATATAACAGATATGCTGATACAGCTTGTAGTTTCTGTAATATGTGTCCGTTTCCTCCGTGTAGAGGTTGTTCTGAAATGTGTAATCAGTTCCCAATAGGAAAATATGAAGTGGTGGGTTTTGATATAAATTTTGGAGCTGGTTATGATGTTTGGAAACAATATAACAACTATTTAGGTGTAGGTCTTATTATTGGAGCTACATTTCCGTGGATAAAAGGGGAAAGAGCAATTGATTATTCTTTAGATTTTATGAATTTAATGAGAGACACAGAAACAGAAGTTATGACTTATAAATTTGGTCCTCAAGTTAGAGGTGCTTTTGAAGTAATTCCGGGACTTTTTGTTCATGGAGATGCGGCTGTTGCTTTTCAAAAAGCATGGGTTGAAAACGACAGCTTTTTTATTGATGCAAGTGTTGAAGGCTCATTTTTTACATTTAATTTAGGTGTTGATTATATGCCGTTTGTGAAAAGACAAGATGCGTGGTCTAAGTTTTATATAACTGCGGGATTTAGATATAAAAGATGGCTTGTCAAAGATGTAAAAATTGGAAATGTGAGTATAAGACGTCTTATACTTATTCCGGTAAGTGATTTAAAAATGGAAACTACTATAGCTTATTTTGGAGCTGGATATGAATTTTAAAGGAGGCTTTAAGTCTCCTTTTATTTTTAAAAATTTTTTGCGATTTGAGAAAAATATGTTAAGATAGTTTACAGCTATAGGATAATTGGCATAAGAAAAGGGTTTATTGGAAAAGGAATAAGGTAAGCTGAAAGGGTGAATTAATCGATAATGATTACTATTAATGAGTTGCATTTTGAATAGAAAATATATTTCTGCGTGAATTGGCTTAAATCAATGATTAGCGAGAATATAATAGAAAATATAATCGCATTACTGGAGGTTCGATGCAAAAAACCCCTTTCAGCGAGGAGTCAGTTATAACTAACA
>JAADDV010000100.1 GCA_013153795.1 Aquificota bacterium
AGGAGTAAAAGACTATATTTCTAAAAATGGTTTTAAAAAAGTAGTTATTGGTTTAAGTGGAGGTATAGATAGCTCTTTAACTGCAGCTATAGCTGTTGATGCATTAGGAAAAGAAAATGTAAAGGGAG
Organism: Aquificota bacterium; assembly: GCA_013153795.1. Taxonomy (GTDB): domain Bacteria; phylum Aquificota; class Aquificia; order Aquificales; family Hydrogenothermaceae; genus JAADDV01. The sequence goes on from JAADDV010000100.1 coordinate 129, forward strand.
TTCTTATGCCTTCTCAATTTACTTCTAAAGAAAGTATAGAAGATGCCCTGAAGCTAGCTGAAAATTTAGGTATAGAAACTTTTACATTTCCTATTAAGGAAATTTTTGAAAAGTATATGGATATTTTAGCTCCTGTTTTTGAAGGTTATGACTGGGACACAACTGAAGAAAATCTTCAAGCAAGGATAAGAGGAAATCTATTAATGGCTTTATCAAATAAGTTTGGCTGGATAGTTTTAGCTACTGGTAATAAATCAGAAATGAGTGTTGGATATGCAACTCTTTATGGAGATATGGTTGGTGGTTTTGCTGTTTTAAAAGATGTCTATAAAACAAAAGTTTATGAGCTTGCTGAATATAGAAATAGTATATCTCCTGTAATACCTAAAAGAGTTATTGAAAAACCTCCTTCAGCTGAATTAAGACCAAACCAAAAAGATGAAGATGAATTACTTCCTTACCCTATTCTTGATGAAATTATAAGACTTTATGTTGAAGAAGACCTTCCTGTTGAAGATATAATAAAAAGAGGTTTTGAAAAAGAAGCTGTTGAAAAAATAGTTAGAATGATAGACCAAAATGAATATAAAAGAAGACAAGCTCCTATTGGAATAAGAATAACAAAAAGGGCTTTTGGAAAAGATAGAAGAATGCCAATAACAAATAAATTTGTGGAGAAAATATCTGAAGATGTCTAAAAGCTTATTACTTAACAAGCAAGACAGGTATAGGGGAGTGTTGAATTATAAAAGATGTAGTGCTTCCTAAAACTAATTCTTTTACTCTACTTTCTCCAAATGCTCCCATTACAATAAGCTCATATTTTTCTTTATTTTCTTTTATATATGAACTTATTTCTTCCTCTGGATAACCATACAGAAATTTTAAAACAAAATCTATCTCTAAATAGGTATCTAATAACTCCTCAATATGTTTTTCTCTTTCTCTTGATTTTTCTTCTAAAACAGATATAACAGTTATTTCTTCAATACCTAAATCTCTTGCAAAGGAATTTAAATATTTTGCAGCGTGTATAGATTTTTCTCTTCCATCAAAGGCAAGAATGATATGTTTTATTTCTTTAAATTTATTGGTTGTTATCATAACAGGACATTTTGATTTTCTAGCAACTGCTTCAGCAGTTGAGCCTAAAAATAAGGGAGCAAATTTATTATGAACACCTTTTTTCCCTACTATAATCAAATCATCAGGGTCAGCCATATCAACAAGTTCATTTGCTACAATACCAAAAGCCTGAACTATAGAGCAGTCTCCACCTTCTTCCCTACATTTTTTGGCAAAGGCATCAAGTAAGGCTCTTCCTCTCTCATCAAGGACTTCTTTTAGTTTTGGAGTAATATCTGCATAAGCTGTAAAACCTAAAGCACCTGCTAAATCTTCAAGAAAAGGTGTCTCTAAAAGTCTTATATCAACAATATGAACACCAATAACTGGTCTTTTTAGTTTTTTAGAAAAGTATATACCGTAATCAGCTGCAACCCAGGAAGCCTTCGAACCATCTATACCTACAAGAATTCTGTTAATCATTTTTTTCTCCTTTTGTTTTCAAATTATATTCTTTCCATGACTTTAATACTTCTTCTAAAGCTTCATCGAAAGTTTCTTTTTCTGTCTCCCAGACCATAACCCCAGCCCTTGTTAAATTCCATCTAACCTCAAAATCTAAAGGATGGAGTTTTGAAACAACAATATCAACACCTATTTTAGAAACAATATTTCCAATTTCTTTTTCTGAGCCATGGACTTCAAGGGTATTACTTATATGAGTTTTAAAATCTTTAGAAACATCAACAACTACAATTTTTTCAGCAGAAGAAAAATCTTTTATACGATTTTCTTTATCAACAAGAAAAGCTACCCTTAAGCCTTCTTGTCTGACAGGCTCATAATGGATAAAAACACTATCTATATTTGGAACTTCTGTCCTTATTCTTTTTTCTATCTCATCAACAATCTTATGGGTTTCTCTTAAAGAAAAGTTGTGTAAAAGAAGCTCTACATCTAAGAATTTAAAGCTTCCTGCAGCTCTTCCTCTTATATTTTTTATTTCAACAACAGCAGGATGGTTGTATATAATCTTTTTTATCTTTTCTAGTTCATCCTTTTCTAAAGAAATATCAAGAAGAACTTTTATACCACTGGAAAATATTTCCCAGCCACTGTGAATAATAAAAAGAGAAACTATAGCAGCTGCGTATTTATCAAGATTATACCCAAAGTATGTTCCAATAAGACCAATAATGACAATAACGGAAGATAGGAAATCAGCCCATATATGCTGGGCATCTGCCATTAAAGCAGGAGAGTTAAGCTCTTTAGCTGCTTTTATCTCAAGCCTTGAATATATAAATGTAGAAATCATAGCTATAACCATAACAATTATAGCTACTTCTATATGCTGAATTTCTTTTTTCTCTTCTGAGAAAAAGGCTTCTTTTATGATTTCATAGGCAGCTAGAAATAGAAAAAGTGAAATAATAACAGAGGCTATATTTTCAAGTTTATACAGACCATATGGAAACTCTTTTGTTTTCTTTGCTGCCAGTTTAACAGAAGCTAGAGAAATAACAGAAGCTATTAAATCAGAAAAAGAGTGTATAGCCTCTGCTATAAGAGCAAGACTATTAGTAAACAGTCCTGCCCCAAGTTTTAAAATAGAAAGAGTAAAATTTAGTATTAAAGAGCCTAATGCCCATCTTTCTTTTAAAATCTGATTATTTGCTTGTTCTTGCATTTATCTTTTACATTCCTCTATTAGTTTTACAAATTCATCAAATATATAAAATGAATCGTGAGGTCCTGGGGAAGCCTCTGGATGATGCTGTATAGAAAAAGCTGGTCTATCTGTAAGCCTGATACCTTCTATAGTATCATCGTTAAGATTTATATGGGTTATTTCCACATGAGACGGCAGAGAATCTGGGTCTGTAGCATAGTTATGGTTTTGAGCTGTTATCTCAACCTTACCAGTTTTTAGATTTTTTACAGGATGGTTTCCTCCATGATGTCCAAATTCAAGTTTATACGTTCTTCCGCCAATAGCCCAGGATAAAAGCTGATGCCCAAGACATATACCAAAAATGGGAATATCTGTAGTAAGAAGCTTTTTAATCTGCTGAATCTGAAAATGTAGGGTAGCTGGGTCTCCGGGACCATTTGATAAGAAAATTCCATCTGGTTTAAAGTCTATAATATCTTCAGCCTTTGTGTTGTGAGGAAACACAGTAAGGTCTAATCCTCTATCAACCATAAGTCTTAAGATATTTCTCTTTACCCCAAAATCTAAAACAGCAACTTTGTATTTTTTTTCTTTTGGTTTTGTATACCCTTCAGGCCATTTCCACGAACCTTCTTCCCATTTGTAAGGCTCTTTATGGGAAACTTGAGAAACAAGGTCAAGCTCAGAAATATCAGGAATAGAACGAGCCTTTTTTACAGCTTCAACAGGAGATATATCTCCTATCCCTATGTATCCTTTCATTACTCCATACTGTCTTATTATTCTTACTAAAGCCCTTGTATCTATTCCGTAAATCCCAATAACGCCGTTTTCTTCTAAATATTCCTGAAGTCTCTTTTTAGCCCTCCAGTTAGAAGCAATAGGAGATAAATCTTTTATAACAAAGCCATTTACATGAACTTTCTCACTTTCTATATCTTCATCATTAACCCCATAGTTTCCTACTTCTGAAGGGGTCATAACAACAATCTGACCTTTATAAGAAGGGTCTGTTAAAATCTCTTGATAACCTGTCATAGATGTATTAAAAATAACTTCTCCACCTGTTTCTTTTTTAGAAAATCCAGAAAATGCATAACCATAAAAAAAATGACCATCTTCTAAAGCTAAAATAGCTTTTTCCATTCACTTCCTCTTTAAAAAGGATTTTCATTATTTTATCAAAATATAACCTTTAAAAAGAAAAATCTTTTTTTATATAGGCAGTTAACTAGATTTATATCTATATGCTAAACTAAATACTAAACCCTTTTTAGAGGTGAAAGAATGAGTCTGAAAATATATAACACCCTAACAGGAAAAAAAGAAGAATTTGTTCCAATAAAACCTGGCGAAGTAAAAATATATACATGTGGTGTTACTGTTTACGATGTAAACCACGTTGGACATGGTAGAAGTTTAATTGTTTTTGACGTTATAAGAAGATACTTAAGATATTTAGGATATAACGTAAAGTTTGTAAGAAACTTTACTGATGTTGATGACAAAATAATCAATAGAGCAAAAAATGAATGTCTTCCTTTTACAGTAATAGCTGATAGATATATAAAAGAGTATTTTCAAGATGCAGAAAATTTTAGAATAGAACCTGCTGATGTTGAACCAAGAGTTACTACCCATATACCAGATATTATAGATTTTATCCAGAAGCTTATAGAAAAAGGATATGCTTATGAAGTTGAAGGGGACGTTTATTTTTCTGTTAGAAAATTCAAAGATTATGGAAAGCTATCTAAAAGAAGTATAGATGAGCTTATAGCAGGAGCAAGGGTAGAACCTGGGGAAAAGAAAAAAGACCCTCTTGATTTTGCACTCTGGAAAGCGTCTAAAGCTGGAGAACCTGCATGGGATAGTCCATGGGGTAAAGGTAGACCTGGATGGCATACAGAATGCTGTGCAATGATATTTAAGCATTTAGGAGAAACAATTGATATTCACGGAGGAGGGTTAGACCTTACTTTTCCTCACCATGAAAATGAACTTGCCCAGGCAGAAGCTTTATCAGATAAACCTTTTGCAAAATACTGGGTTCATAATGGCCTTGTTACAGTAAATGGTCAAAAAATGTCCAAATCTCTTGGAAATTATATAACTCTTAAAGAAATATATGCTAAGTATGAGCCTGACATATTGAGACTTTTAGTCCTTTCTGTTCATTACAGAAGTCCTTTAGATTTTTCATGGGAGAAAATGGAAGAGACTAAAAAAGCATATGAAAGATTAAAAACAGCTATTGAAGACTATAAAATTGTAGAAAAACTTCCCGAAAATTCTGATTTTGAGGGGCATTTATATGATGCCATAGCAAAAGCAGAGCAAAACTTTTATGCAGCAATGAGCGATGATTTTAATACACCAGAAGCTTTAGCTGCTCTTTTTGGACTTGTTAGAGAAATGAATATATTAAAAGATAGGGCAGTAAAAGAAGGAGGTATATCTAAAAAAGCTCTTGCTTCTTATAAAGAGGCAGCAAATCTTATTCATAACATAGGAAAAGATATGTTTGGTTTATTTGATAGTTTACAACCGTGTATAAAAGTTGAAGATATAAAAGTAGAAAAAGAAAAGAAAGAAGAAAAAATAGATGAAGAATTAATAGAAACATTACTAGAAGTTAGAAATATAGCAAGAAAACAAAAAATGTTTGAAATAGCAGATTTGATAAGGGACAAGCTAGCTCAGCAGGATATTGTTATTGAGGATACGCCAGTTGGGACAAAGTGGAAGAAAAAATAAGGAGCTTCAAAATGAAGGAAGAAAAACTTGTTGAAAGTATTTTTGATGGAGTTGTTGATACTTATGATACCTTCTTAAATTCCGTTACAATAGGACTTATAAATCAATGGCAAAATGAACTAATAAATAATATTCCTTCTGGAGAATGGATTTTAGATATAGGAACAGGGACAGGAGAGATTATAAAAAAGATAAATAATATCTATCCGGAAAGTAAAGTTATAGGTTTAGATTTATCTATGAATATGCTAAAAAAAGCAAAAGAAAAAACAAAAGAAAGTCCTAATAATGTTTTTATCAGAGCTTCAGCTGTAGATTTGCCTTTTAAAGACCAGACAATAGATGTAGTGTTAAGCTCATTAACCTTTCGGCATCTAGATACAGAAAAAGCAGTAAAAGAAATAAATAGAGTTTTAAAAAAAGGAGGATATGTAGGTATTTTAGATATTGTAAAACCTTCTTCTAAAATGTTTGCAAAAATAATAGAAATCTTTGCAGATAAAATTTTTAGGCCTATAGGGACTTCTATTTTCCTTAAAGAAGAATATGATTACTTTGTAAAAAGCGTAAAAAATGCTCTAACAGTTGAAGACCTAAGAGCTTTATTCAGTAAACATTCCTTTGTCCTTGAATATCAAACCAAGAAATTTTTTGGTTTAGTGACAATTTCTATTTTTAGAAAAAAATTTCATTAAAAAATTATAATAAATATCTAAAGCAAAATTTATCTCCGAATTTAAAATTTTTAGAGAGGTGGTCTATGAAAGAGTTTATAGTTGATGCAAGGGATTATGATAAAACAATAGTAACTACAGCTATTGAATCAGGAGCAGATTATATAATTATTCCTGAAGAAAAATTAGAAGAAGCTAAAAAACTTGGAAGAATAAAATTTATAACAGTAGATAAAGAAGGAAATTTATCAGATGATTTTGTATATATAACAATACATAATAAGGAAGATGAAGAAAAAGCTGCTCAACTTGCAAAAGCAGGAAAAAAAGTTATTGTAAAAACAACTGACTGGACTATTATTCCTCTTGAAAATCTTATTGCTCAATCTGATAACATTTACGCAGTAGTTAAAAATGCCGAAGAAGCAAGTATAGCTGTTGGTATTCTAGAAAAAGGTGTAAGGGGAGTTGTTTTAGAAACTAAAGATTTAAATGAAATTAAAAAAGTATCTGGAGTTATTAAAGAAAACGTTGAGAAGTTAAATCTAGTAAAAGCCAAAGTCACAAATATTGTTTCTGTAGGTATGGGAGACAGAGTAGCTGTAGATACTACTTCCCTTTTTAAACGTGGAGAGGGAATGCTTGTAGGAAACTCCTCTGCAGGTATGATTTTTGTCCATGCAGAAACAGAGGAATCTCCTTATGTTGCTTCAAGGCCTTTTAGAGTAAATGCTGGAGCTGTTCATATGTATACTAGAGTCCCAGGAGGAAAAACAGTCTATCTTTGTGAGCTAAAAGCAGGCAAGGAAGTAATGGCTTATGATATAGATGGAAATGGTAAAGCTGTAGTTGTAGGCAGGTCTAAAATTGAAAGAAGACCTATGCTTCTTATAGAGGCTGAATATGAAGGAAAAAAACTAAGTGCTGTTTTACAGAATGCTGAAACAATAAGGCTTGTTAAAGGAGATGGGTCTTTAGTTTCAGTTGTTGACCTTCAGATTGGAGATGAAATTTTAGGATATGTGGAAGAAGCTGGAAGACATTTTGGTATGAAAGTAGAAGAAACTATTTTAGAAATATAGGAGAGCTATGAATTCAAAACTAGCTTTTAAAGTAGGTCTTTTTGTTTTATTAGTTTCAGCTATTGCTGGTTATCTCATTATTATGTTTAACGGGAAAGGTTTTGGAGTAGATACTAAAGAATATTACATCTATTTTGATAGTGTTGAAGGTTTATCACCAGGAGCAGATGTCCAAGTCAAAGGTGTAAAAGCTGGAAAGGTTAATTCTATATCTATAGAAAATGGAAAAGTTAGAGTTGATATCTCAATAAGAGAAGATATTACTCTTTACAAAAATGCTAGAGCTTATATAAAAACCTTAGGTTTAATGGGAGATAAATTTGTTTATATAGACCCAGGGACTCCTGATGCTGGGGAACTTCTTTCTGGAAATCCTATCCCTCAAGCTCAGGTTTATGCTTCAACAGAAGATGTAATGGCCTCTGTATCATCAGCTGCAGAAAAACTAGCTCAATTTATAGATAACCTAAATACAGCCGTAGAAAAAGGAAATCTTGAAGAGCTTATAGTAAACATAAGACAACTTGCAAAACACACAGATGAACTTGTTCAAGAAAACAGGAAAGCTATAAAAGAAACAATAGAAAATATAAGAGTTTTATCCTTATCTTTAAGAAAAGATTTACCTATTTTAATAGCAAAATTAGAAAAAGCTGCTGATAATATAGGGACTATAGCTGGAGAAAACCGAAAAGATATAAGATTACTTATAGCTAATTTAAGAGAAGTTTCCAAAGCTTTAAAGGAAAAAACTCCACAAGTTCTTGAAAATATGAATAAAGCTGTTTCTGTTATTGGCGAAACTGTTGATGAAAATAAAGATGAAATTTCAAAAACTATTAAACATTTAGAAAAATCAGCTGAAAAGTTTGAGAAAATTTTAGCTTATATAGAAGAAGGAAAAGGAACTATAGGAAAGCTTATAAAAGAAGATAAACTTTATGAAGAAGTAAGAGGAGGTATTAAATCCTTCACAAAGCCTTTTGCTTTAGTAGAAAAATCTACTCTTGATATTATGCTTTATGGAGAAAAGCACACTGGAAATACAGATGCAAAAGCTGGTATGGCTGCTATGTTCTCTTCAAAACCTGATAGATATATATATATAGGCCTACTTTCAAACAGTAATGGTTCAATAACAAAAAAAGATATATATATATCTGGAGACCAAGTTACAACACAAATAAAAAAGGATTATAACATTCTTTTTGATATTCAATATGCAAGAAAATTTTTAACATGGCATGATAAAGAGTTTTGGGTAAGGGCAGGTATTAAGGATACTACCGCTGATGCAGGTATAGATATAAAATACAGTAAAAATTTATGGTTTACTTCTGACCTTTATAATTTTGATAGAGATGAAGTCCCGGGAGAGCCTAAAAATCCACAGTTAGATATAGGTTTTAGATATAGATTTGAAAAATATCCATTCTTTATAAAAGCAGGAGGGTCAGACCTTCTTAATAGTCAGTATAGAGGAATTTATATAGGAGGAGGTTTCGTATTTAGAGATGATGACCTTAAATATCTCCTTGGAGCTATGCCTAGACCATAAAATATAAAAGAGAGGAACACATGGACAAATTAGAATATTTACATAATCTTGAAATATTTTCTGGTTTAAAAGAAGAAGAGTTAAAAGAAATTGCTAAATATTTTCATTTAGAGGAATACAAAAAAGGAGACTATATTTTTTTTGAAGGAGATGAAGAGCCTGGTATATATATAGTAGTTGAAGGAATTGTAAAACTTACAAAAGAAACTGCAGATGGTAAAACAGTTATTTTAAAACTTGTCACACCTGGGGAGGTCTTTGGCTGGGTTGTTTTAGGAGATTCTAAACCTTCAAGCACATATACAGCTCAGGCTCTTGTTGATTCAAAGGTTCTACACATTTCTAATAAAGACTTTCTGATGCTCTTAACATCTTATCCTGCTATAGCTGTTAGAATTACATGTATTGCTTCTAAAATGGTTCTAGAGGCATATGATAGACTAAAAAGTCTTGCAGTAGAAAAAGTAGAAGGAAGAATAGCAAATCTTTTATTAGAATTAGGTAAAAAAATAGGCCAAGAAAAAGATGGTAAGATTATTATCCGCTCTCCTATAACAAGACAAGATTTAGCTGAAATGACAGGGACTACTGTAGAAACAGCTATAAGAATAATAAGCCGTTGGAAAAAAGAAGGAGTTTTAGATACAGAAAGAGGAAAAATAGAAATTCTTAATCCTGAATACTTGGAAAGTCTTGTTTCTTAACGTCTTTTATCATTGAAAGTTTAACATCCTCCGTTTATAATATAATAATATTCTAATATTCTAAAAGGAGAAATCTATGAAGAAGATAGGAATATTTTTTTCTATATTTATCTTCACTTCAGCTTTTAGTAAAGAATTAACATTAAAAGAAGCTATAGATATTGCTTTAAAAAATAGTTATCAACTAAAAGCAGCAAAAAAACTATTAAAGTCTAAAGAATTTGAATATAAAGCTACAAAAGGTTTGAAATGGCCAACTATTAAATTTAATGAAATGTTTATGAGAACAAATGTTGCTGGTTGGGCTATGATGAATGAGCTCAATCAACACCGTCTTACAATGATGTCTTCTGCTAAATATGTAGATATGACTTCAATGAACGCAATGTTTGGTATGCCAATGTTTAACTCTCCTTCTTTTCCTGAATGGAATAACTGGCAAACAAAATTAGACCTTCAATTTCCTCTCTATACAGCTGGGAAAATATCAACTGGAATAAAAATGAGAAAAAAAGAGTATGAAGCAACAAAAAAAGATGTAAAAAGAACTCAGCAAAAAGTTATATATGATGTTTCAAAAGCTTATTATGGAGCTCTTTTAGCTAAAGAAGCTATTAAACTTGCTAACCAAGCATACAAAACAGTAGAGAAACATTATAAAACTGCAAAAGCTATGTATGAAAACGGACTTGCTATTTATGCTGATGTTTTAAGAGCTAAAGTTTATCTTATGGATGTTAAAAGTAAAATAACCGAAGCTAAAAATCATTATCTTATCGCTAAAAAAGGACTTCTTTTGGCTATGGGAGTTGATGATAAAAATCCTGCAGATATTGAAATAGTTGGAGATTTAACATTTAAAGATACAGAAAAAGATGTAGATTATTGGGAATATTATGCAATAACCCATAGACCAGATTTTATAGCTTTAAAAGAAAGGGTTGAAAATGCAAAAAGAATGGTGAAATTTGTAAAAGCTGATATGTATCCAATGGTAGGAGTTTTTGCTTCTTATCAAATGGATGATAAAAAAATTCCTTTAGGCTCTGATGGAACAGGCTGGACAGCAGGAATAGCTCTAACATGGAAAATATTCGACGGTTTTCAAACTGTCAATAAATATAAAGCAGCAAAAGAAACATATAAATACTATAGTCATCAGAAAAAAGGTTTTAAAGAATTCATAAAATTTTCAGTTTATCAAGCATATGCAAATCTTCAAACAGCAAAAGAAAAATTAAAAACAGCAGAACAAAATGTAGTCTGGGCAGAAGAAGTTTTAAAAATTACAGAAACTAGATATAAAAATCAAATGGCTTCGATGATAGACCTTTTAGATACCCAAACAATGCATGACAAAATTAAATTTGAAAAAGCTAAAGCTACTTATGATGCAAACATTGCCCTTTTAGAATTACTTTTCCAGGCAGGAGCTTTAGAAAAAGAAGTATTAGAAAAAGAAAATAATGAAATAACGGAGGAGATTAATAATGAAAAGTCTAATTAAATTTATACTCTTTTTTGTTATTCCTATGGCAATTCTTATTTTATGGATAGGTGGTTTTTTCTCTCATAGAGTCCCTCCTGGTTATGCAGAAATAGAAGGACCTGTAGTTTCAGGTATTCAAACAATGAAAATAGAAGCTGAAAAGTCAAAAGGACTTTATACAGTAGATGGAACAGTGATGGCAAATAATAATGCTAAAGTTGCTACAAAGATAATGGGAAAAATTTTAGAAATAAAAGTAAAAGAAGGAGATAAAGTAAAAAAAGGCCAAATTTTAGCTTTAATTGATACAAGTGATATTGAACAAAATATCAAAGAAGCAAAAGCAGCTTTAGAAGAACTTGCAAAAGGAAGAGAAGAAGCTCTAGCAGGCTTAAGAGCTGCAAAAGCTGGATATGAATTTGCAAAAAGAACATATGAAAGATTTAAAAATCTTTATAAAGAAAATGCTGTTTCTAAACAGCAACTTGAGGAAATAGAAACAAAAATGATTGGTGCGCGAGCACAGTATCAAGCAATTCAAGCAAAATTAAAACAACTTGATGCAAAAGAAAAACAAGTTAAGGCAAAACTTCAATTTGCTCAAATTATGAAAGAATACGGAGTTGTAAAAGCTCCTTTTGATGGAATTGTTATAAAGAAAATGAATGATGTAGGTGATATGGCTGCTCCAGGAATGCCTATCTTTGTAATAGGAGATAATGATTTTAGATTTTTTGCTCAGATTGATGAAAGTTTCGTAGATAAAGTAAATGTTGGTGATGAATTTGACATTCATATAGAGACAATAAAAAAAGTTGTTACAGGTAAAGTGATAGAAAAAAATAGCAATATTGACCCTATGAGTAGAAGCTTTTCTGTAAAAATGAAAATTCCTTATGTTAAAGGTTTAGCTTCTGGAATGTATGGAAAATTCTATATCCCAACAGAAGTAGAAGAAGAAATATTTATACCTATTTCTGCTGTTGTTAAATGGGGTCAGTTAGATGCTGTTTATAAAGTAGATGAAAAAGGTATTCTTCACCTTACTTTTGTAAAACTTGGCAAGCAACTAGATGATAAAGTTCAGGTTTTATCAGGAGTTGAACCAGGAGATGAAATTGTTGTTTCAGGAATAGAAAGAGCCTGTGATGGTTGCAAAATCAGATAAGGGTTGGAGGTAAAAAATGGATTATAAAAATATGAAATTTGGATTAGCCGGGAAGATAGCAAAAGCTTTTGTAAATTCTCCTCTTACACCTTTACTGGTTTTAGCTTCGTTACTTTTAGGGCTTTTCGCAGTTTTAACAACTCCAAGAGATGAAGAGCCTCAGATTGTTGTCCCTATGATAGATATAATGGTTCCTGTTCCCGGTTCACAGGCAGAAGAAATAGATAAAATTGTAACAAAGCCTCTTGAAAAGATAATGTGGGAAATACCAGGAGTTGAATATGTTTATTCATATTCAGGAGATGGATTTGCTATAACAACAGTTAGATTTTATGTTGGTTCAGACCCAGAAGATGCTCTTGTAAGACTTTACAGCAAACTTATGTCAAATATGTATAGGATGCCAAAAGGCACTATGCAACCAATTATAAAACCAAAATCTATTGATGATGTTCCTATTTTGGCTTTAACATTTTACAGTGATAAATATCCTTCGTATGAAATAAGAAGAGTTGTAGAGCAAGTAGAAGATGAATTAAAACAGCTTAAAAACATATCCGAAACAACAATTATAGGTTCAAAACCTAAAACTATAAATGTTGAATTTGACCCTGCAAAACTAAATGCTTACCATGTTTTACTTCCTCAAATTGTCCAATCTTTGCAACAGGCAAATGTTTCTTTACCTGCAGGAGAATTTGATGAAGATAACTATAGATTTAAAGTTAGAACAGACGCTTTTCTAAGAACAATTGAAGATGTTAAAAATGTTGTTGTTACAGTATATAACAATAAACCTATATATCTAAAAGATGTTGCAAAGATTTATGAAGGAGAAGGAGAGCCTACAAACTATGTTCAGTTTGGTTATGGTGTTCAAGGAGAAGGAGATAAAACAAAGTTTTATAATGCAGTCACCCTCGCAATTGCAAAGAAAACAGGAAGTAATGCTGTTTTTGTTGCCGAAGATGTTTTAGAAAAATTAGAACTTTTAAAAGGAAAAGTCGTCCCAAATGATATTAAAATTAAAGTTACAAGAAACTATGGTGAAACAGCTACAGAAAAGGCAAATGAACTTATAGAACACCTTCTTATAGCAACATTTTCTATTGTTCTTCTTATTGCTGTTACTCTTGGATGGAGGGAATCTCTTATTGTTGCAGTAACAATTCCTGTTACCCTTGCAATAGCCTTATTTTTAAGTGAGATGTATGGATACTCTCTTAACAGGGTTACATTATTTGCCCTTATATTCTCTATTGGTATTCTTGTTGATAACTCTATTGTTGTTCTTGAAAATATCCACAGATGGTTTGAAATGCGTAAACTTCCACCAGACCAGGCTGCTGTTGTAGCAACTGATGAGGTCGGTAACCCTACAATCCTTGCAACGTTTGCAGTTATTGTTGCTCTTTTACCTATGGCCTTTGTTACTGGTCTTATGGGTCCATACATGAGACCTATCCCTATTAACTCATCTGTTGCTATGTTCTTTTCAATGTTGCTAGCATTTATTCTTACTCCTTATCTTGCTATAAGATGGATGAAACATGAACCAGGTTTATCTCCTGAACATCTAGAAAAAGAAGATGAACAAAGGGCAGGATTTTTAGCAAAACTATTTGAAAAGATATATCTTCCTCTTTTCCTTAGCAGATGGAAAAGATGGGTATTCTTGTTTTTTATGGGGCTTTTACTTTTAGCTTCTGTGTGGCTTATTGTAAACAGAACTGTTCTTGTAAAAATGCTTCCTTATGATAATAAGAGTGAGTTGTTTATTGTTCTTGATATGCCAGAAGGAACACCTTTAGAGAGAACATATCAAGTATCTAAAAAATTAGCTCAATATATAAAAGGAGTTAATGAAGTTGATAATTATGTTATATATGTAGGTGTTCCAGCTCCATTTGATTTTAACGGTCTTGCTAGACACTATTACTTAAGAGAGGCTCCTTATTATGCCATGATTAAAGTAAACCTAATAGGAAAACATCATAGAGAAGCCCAATCTCACGAGATAGCAGAGAGAATAAGAGATGATATATACAAAATAGCTATGGCAGAAGGAGCAAAATACGTAGCAGTTGTAGAACCACCACCAGGACCACCTGTTTTATCTCCAATTGTTGCAGAGGTTTATGGACCTGATTATAAAGGACAGCTTGCAGTAGCAAAAGAAATAGAAAAGCTCTTTAAAAATACACCAGGGATTATAGATATTGGTATTTATGCAAATATTCCTCAAAGAGAGTATATCCTTAAGGTTGATAGAGAAAAGGTAAGAAGATATGGTTTTAATGAAGATATGATTGTTAAAACAATGAGAATTGCTTTAGCTGGATTTGATGTAGGGTTTATCCATTCTTCAAGAGATTTATATCCTGTCTCTATTGTCCTTCGTTTAGACCAAGCTCACAGAACATCAATAGAAGATATTCTTGCTATGAAAATACCTACTCCAAAGGGAGCAATTCCTATAGGAACATTTGTAAAAGTAGAAAATGGAAAAACTGAACATGACATATATAGAAAAAATCTCCAAAAAGTTGTATACGTTATAGCAAATGTTAACGATAGCCTAGGTTCACCAGTTTATCCTATTATTGACCTTTCAGATGATATAGAAAAACTACCAACTCCTGATGGTAAAGGAATAAAAGTTCTTTATACTCACCAACCAGAGCTTGAAGACAGATACTATGTAAAATGGGATGGAGAATGGCAGGTTACATATGAAACATTTAGAGATATGGGTATTGCCTTTGCTGTAGCTATTGTTGTTCTTTATATCCTTCTTGTTGGATGGTTTGGTTCGTTTAGAATGCCTGCTGTTATAATGTCTCCAATACCGTTTACTCTTGTTGGTATTATTCCTGGACACTGGCTTATGGGAGCTTTCTTCACAGCAACATCTATGATTGGATTTATTGCCCTTGCAGGTATTATCTTAAGAAACTCAATTCTTCTTGTTCAGTTTGCAGAAGATAAACTAAAAGAAGGATATACTGTAGAGGAAGCTCTTTTAGAAGCAGGTATTGTAAGAACAAGACCAATCCTTCTAACAGCTGCAGCTATTATAGTAGGTGCATTCGTTATTATCTTTGACCCAATCTTCAACGGTCTTGCTATTGCACTAATATTTGGAACAGGTGCATCAACTCTTATAACTCTTGTAGTTGTTCCAGTCCTTTACTACATGATAGAAAGAAAAAGAGCTCAAACTCTCAGAATGGCGCCAGCAGTGCCAATAGACGAAAAACCAGAAAAATAGTAAAAAAGCCCCTTTAAAGGGGCTTTTTTTTATGTTATAACCTTTTTATGGAAAAAGAATCTATAACAAGAGATGAAGCTTTAAAATATCACAACAGCTGCAAACCAGGAAAGTTAGAGGTTATCCCTTCAAAACCTTCAAAAACAAAAAAGGATTTATCCCTTGCTTATACACCAGGAGTAGCATATCCCTGTCTTGAGATACAAAAAAACCCTATTGATGCCTACAAATATACAAATAAATCAAATCTTGTAGCTGTTATAACCAATGGAACAGCTGTTTTAGGACTTGGAGATATAGGCGCTCTAGCAAGTAAACCTGTAATGGAAGGAAAAGGAGTTCTTTTTAAGATTTTTGCTGATATAGATGTTTTCGATATAGAGATAAACGAAAAAGACCCTGAAAAATTCTGTAGCATAGTAGAAAGCATATCGCCAACATTTGGCGGAATAAATCTTGAAGATATAAAAGCTCCTGAATGTTTTGAAATAGAAAAGTATCTAAAAGAAAAACTCGATATTCCTGTTATGCATGATGACCAGCACGGAACAGCTATTGTCTCAGCTGCAGCTCTTTTGAATGCTCTTGAGATGACAGGAAAAAATATAAAGGATGCAAAAGTTGTTATAAACGGGGCAGGAGCAGCAGCAATAGCTTGTGGAAGGCTTTATAAAAAGCTTGGTGCTGAAAATATTATAATGCTAGACAGTAAAGGAGTCATAACAGAAAACAGAACTGATATAAACAAATACAAAAGAGAATTTGCTGTAAAAGAAAAAATATCTTCCTTAGAAGATGCAATAAAAGGAGCAGATGTTTTCTTAGGTCTTTCTAAAGGAGATATTCTTACAAAAGAAATGATTTTATCAATGAATAAAAATCCTGTTATATTTGCCCTTGCAAATCCTTACCCTGAAATAAAACCTGAAAAAGCCTTTTCTATCCGTAAAGATATAATAATGGCAACAGGAAGAAGTGATTATCCAAACCAGATAAACAACGTTATAGCTTTTCCTTATATTTTTAGAGGTGCTTTAGATACATTTTCTAGAGATATAAATAATGAAATGATACTAGCAGCAGTGGAAGCTATAGCAGAAACAGGAAAAAGAAAAAATCTTTTAATACCATCTCCTTTTGATAAGGATTTGTTAGAAAATGTTTCTTTTGCTGTAGCAAAGGCTTCTGTAGAGAGTGGCTCAGCGAAAATAAAAAATTTTGATTTTGAAGAGTATAGAATAAAACTAAAAAACATAAGACAAAAGCTTGAAAAAATAGATGTTTTTTGTAAACAGGTTTAAAAATGAAGAAAATTCTTGTTTTATGCACAGGAAACAGTTGTAGAAGTATTATGGCAGAAGCTATTATAAACAAAGACTTTGCAGGAAAAGCTGTTGCTTTTAGTGCTGGAGTAAATCCAGCTGGAAAAGTAAATGAAAATACAAAAAAAGTTTTACAAAAATATGGCTACTGGAAAGATTCTTATTACTCAAAAGACATATCAGAAGTTTTGGATATGGATTTTGACCTTGTTATAACAGTCTGTGATAATGCAAAAGAAAGCTGTCCTTCTTTTCCTAAAAAAACAAAGGTTTTGCATATTCCTTTTGAAGACCCTCACAGAAAACCTTATAGTGAATTTGAAAAAACATTTTTTCAAATAAAAGAAAAACTAATTCAGTACTTAAAAAAATATATCTGACTTATCCTGGTAAACCAAAGTGTAAAAAACTACTTTCACACTTTGGGCTGGGGTATTTGTATTCCGCCTTCTTCAGGTGTGGGTATATCCCCAGCTGGCGGTATTTATCCACACCATAGCTCCTGTCCCAAGCAACAGGAACTAACCCTTTTACTACCCTGTCCCAATCCCCTACCATCAGTATCGGCTTCAAGGGAGATAAGTCCCTATTTAGAGACTTACCAAGAACAGGGATAGTAAGGGCTACCTTAGCAACTTGCCACAGTTTATAACTAGCATACTGCCAGTCCCTCATCTGTTCCTTCCATCGGTTTACAGACTCTTGGGTCTGTAGCTTACTGCTAAGGCTCTGTAATAACTTTATGTCCTTATTTAATTGTTTTATCCTTCTTTTTAACGGTCTTTGCTTGTATTTGTTTTTTTCTTTTTGTAGTTTTTCTTTTGTCTTTTGTTTTTCTTCCTCTAATTTTCTTATTGCATACTCCATAAAATCTTCATCTTGTAATAATTTTTCATAGTTTTTTGGTATTTCTTCTTTATATCCTAATGCTCTTCTTGCTATTACATACGCTCCTGCTGTGTCTTTATCTATGTTGTGCTGTGGTGCATATTTTAACATCCCTATTACTGATGTGTATTCTGGTCTTACTTCTACAACCTCCACTCCTTCTCTTTTTGCTATTACTTTTATCTTCTCTAATATGCCTTTGTATATCCATTGTTGTAGCCTTTTCCTTAGTTTTTTATTCCCATCTGCCCTTTTCCCTTTTGGTATCTTCTCTAATCTCTCTATCGCTATCGCTTTATTTTGTATTATCGCTGTCTCTACTATCTGATGTGCTATCTGCCAACTCAGGTATTCCCTCTGGTTTTTTGTCTTGTTTAGTAGTTTATGCAAGGATATTTTTTGATAGCTTTCTAAATTTCCATCTACTTTTATCGTTGCTAATGCTAAGTGAAATGGGCTTGCATTTATGTCTATTCCTATTATTCCTTCTTCTTTTCTTATTATTGGTTCTTCTGGTAGCTCCTCTTCAAATGAAATAAACACATAAATATTCCCATTTATTAATCTTATTTCTATTGAGTATGGAAAATATGCTCCTGTTTTTTCAGCTTCTATTAATCTTGCTATAAACTGTGTCCACTTATCGTTTTCTCTGTTTACTGTTCTTTTTATGTTTGCTTTTATCCAGTTTCTTTCCCCTGTGTTTATTCTTAGTTTTAACCCTTCCTTTTCAAGTATTATTCTTGTATTTAGGTTTCCTTTTTTGTTCTTGTCTCCTCTTGAGTATAAACAGCCTTTTCTTCTTTCTTCCCATTTTTGTTTTAATTTTTTTCTTTGTTCTCCGTTTATGTGTTTTTTCTTTAATCTCTCAAATAGTTTTCTGCCTGCAAATATTACTTTCTTTGGGTTTTGTCCTCGCTCAAAACAGGAATTTATTAAACTTTGTGCTTTAAATATTGCATCATCGCAATATCTACTGTTTAGGTTAAACACTTTTTGTAAGTGTTTTTTTAACTCTTTTCTTTTGTGTCCTTCAAGTAGTTTGTTGTATGCATATCTATAACAGGATAAAAACTTTCTCATCAAGTCTAATAATCCTTGTTTGTCTTTTTCGTCTTCAAAGGTTAGTTTACACTGCAAAGTTATCATTTTTTCTTTCTGCCTCTTGCTCCATATATCCTTGCAGAAAACGATGTAACTATTGCTATTAAATCCTCTGCA
>JAADDV010000038.1 GCA_013153795.1 Aquificota bacterium
CTTATTGTTAATGCCTGTAAACTTAAAGATAAACATGCTCCAGAAAAAGGCTGTGTAAATCTTAGAGTAAAAAACATACCCTCTAAGTTTTTCACAGATAAAAATGTTTTATTAAGAGATATAGGCTGGCATACAACCTTTATGAGCACAATTATTTATAATCAAAATTTATTGAAAAACTTTGATAAAAATAAATACAAAAACACAATTTTTCCTCAATTTGTTCTTTTATACCATTATCTAGGAAAAAAAGATAAAATCAAGGTTTATTTTGATAAACGTCCAGCTGTATACACTTTAAATACTGAAAGTTTAAAAGGGACTACATGGTTTAAAGATATTATTAAAATCTTTACTAAAGATTGGTATGAAGCTGTTTTTTCCTTACCAGAAAGTTATACATATGAAAGTAAACTAACCTGTATAAGAAATCATGATAAATATACAGGAGTATTTAGTCCTTTAAAACTTCTTTATATTCGCTCTTTTGGATACCTAAATAAAAATATTTTCAAAAAATATAAAAAATATATAAAAGATACTGTTAATACTCCTGAAATACTTATTTATCTAGCTTCCATTTTTCCAAAATTTTTAGCTGTGTTTATGAGAGATACATATTTGAAAATGAGAGGAGGGTATTAGTCATGCTTTACGATGTTACGGCTTCCCTTGTCCTCTATAAAAATGACCCTAAAGATGTTATTGATGCTGTTAAAAGTTTTCTTGATACCAAGCTCAAAGTTCTAATTTATGTTGTCGATAATTCTCCTACTCCCTACTTAGGAAGTATACTGGAAGTTTTAGGAGATGAGAGGATCAAATATATTTTTAATGATGGAAAAAACTTAGGTTTTGGAAAAGCTCATAATATAGCAATAGAAAAAGTTATTGATAAATCAAAATATCACCTTATTTTAAATCCTGATGTGTGGTTCTATAGAGGAACTCTGGAAAAGCTTTACAAATTTATGGAAGAAAATCCATATGTAGGTCAAGTAATGCCTCAGGTTTTATATCCAAATGAAACTATACAGGCTCTTTGTAAAAGATTACCTTCTCCAATAGATTTATTTGGTAGAAGATTTTTACCTAAACCTTTAAAAAAGTTTTTAGACGATAGATTAAAAAAATATGAATGCTGGGATATTGGATATGATAAAACAGCAGATATACCTGCTTTATCAGGATGTTTTATGTTTGTAAGGACTGAAGTTTTTAAAGAAGTTGGTATGTTTGATGATGAATATTTCATGTATATGGAAGATTATGACCTTTGTAGAAGAATTGGTCTCAAATATGAAACTATATATTATCCAGAGGTAAAAATATATCACAAATATGGAAAACATTCATATAAAAATAAAAAACTTCTACTTGTTCACTTAAAATCTGCATTTAGATATTTTAAAAAGTGGGGTTGGATTTTAGACCCATTTAGAGATGTAAAAAATTTAACAGCAGGGAGAGTTTGATATGAAAGGAGTTATTTTAGCTGGCGGAAGTGGAACAAGACTTTATCCAGTTACAAAAGCTATTAATAAACATTTTTTACCGATTTATAACAAACCAATGATTTATTATCCTCTTTCTTTGGCTATGCTTCTTGGTCTTAAAGATATTTTGTTTGTTGTAAACAGATATGATTTACACCATTTTCAAGATTTATTTGGAGATGGGTCTCATTTAGGAATAAATATTCAATATACAATACAAGAAGAGCCTAGAGGACTAGCAGAAGGGCTAATTTTAGCAGAAGATTTTGTTGGAGATGATAATATATGCTTTATGCTAGGAGATAATATCTTTTTTGGACATGATTTAGTGAAAATTTTACAAGAAGCAAAGGAAGATATTGAAAAAAATGGTGGAGCTTATGTATTTGGATATTCTGTAAAAGACCCAGAAAGATTTGGAGTTGTTGAATTTGATGAATTTGGAAATGTTTTATCAATAGAAGAAAAACCTAAAAAGCCAAAATCAAATTATGCAGTTGTTGGAATGTATTTTTATGACAATAAGGCTATTGAGATAGCTAAAAAAGTGCAGCCTTCAGAAAGAGGAGAGTTAGAAATAACATCTGTAAATGAAGAATATTTAAAACAAGGAAAGTTGAAAGTAAAACTGTTAGGAAGAGGTTTTGCTTGGTTTGATGCTGGAACTCACGATAGCTTTTTAGAAGCAGGAGAATTTGTAGCAACAATAGAAAAAAGAACAGGTTTGATGATAGGGTGTATTGAAGAAATAGCTTTTAATAATGGATGGATAACTGTAGAAGAATTAGAGGAGCTAGCTAAACCTTTAAGAAAAACTGAATATGGTCAATACTTAATGGAAATAGTGCAAAATAATAAATTACAGGGGGTTTAGATGCCTTTTGAATTCATAAAAACAAAGATACCTGAGGTTATACTTATAAAGCCAAAGGTATTTGCAGATGAAAGAGGTTTCTTTATGGAAACCTATAAAAAGTCTGATTTTGAAAAGTATGGAATAGATACAGATTTTGTTCAGGACAATCACTCAAAATCTGTAAAAGGAGTGTTAAGAGGTCTTCACTATCAAAAAGAGCCTTTTGCTCAGGGAAAATTGGTAAGATGTTTAAAAGGAAGAATTTTTGATGTAGCTGTAGATATAAGAAAAGGAAGTCCAACTTTTGGAAAATGGGTTGGATTTGAACTCTCAGAGGAAAATAAATATATGCTCTGGATACCAAAAGGTTTTGCTCATGGTTTTTTAACTCTTTCTGAAGAAGCGGAAGTTTTTTATAAAGTTTCTGGAGGAGAATATTCTCCTGAGCATGATGCTGGAATTTTATGGAATGACCCTGATATAGGAATAAAATGGCCTTTGGAGGATATAAAAGAGATTATCCTTTCAGAAAAAGATAAAAAACAACCTTTACTAAAGGATACAGATACAACATTTGTTTATAAAACATAAGGAGGTTTTTATGAAGCTTTTAGTTACTGGGGGAGCAGGTTTTATAGGAAGTGAATTTGTAAGACAGGCTGTAGATAAAGGTTTAGATGTTATTGTAGTAGACAAGCTTACATATGCAGGAGATTTAGAAAGATTAAAAGATGTGAATGATAAAATAACCTTTTATAAAGCTGATATAACAAATAAGGAGTTTATAGAACATATATTTCAGAAAGAAAAACCAGATGTTGTTGTTCACTGGGCAGCTGAAAGTCATGTAGATAGAAGTATTCTTGATGCGTCTCCTTTTATAAAAACTAACGTAGAAGGAACGCAGGTTCTTTTAGACGCAGCGAAAAATCTAGGAGTAAAACAGTTTATAAATATAGCAACAGATGAAGTTTATGGAGAGTTAGGGGAGGAAGGACAGTTTTATGAAGATACTCCTCTTATCCCAAACTCACCTTATTCTGTAAGTAAAGCCTCAGCTGATATGCTTGGAAGAGCATACTACAAAACCTATGGCCTTCCTGTTATTACTGTAAGACCTTCAAATAACTATGGTTGGTGGCAGTATCCTGAAAAACTTATTCCTGTTGTGATTTTAAAAGCTTTGAACGAAGAACCAATTCCTGTTTATGGAACTGGACAAAACGTAAGAGAATGGCTGTTTGTGTCTGATTGTGCAGAAGCTGTTTTTGAAATAATAGAAAAAGGAAAAGAAGGTGAGATATACAATGTAGGAAGTGGAGAAGAAAGAAGGAACATCGAAGTTGTAAAAGCTATTTTAGATATATTGAATAAACCGGAAGATTTAATAACCTTTGTAAAAGATAGACCAGGGCATGATTTTAGATATTCTTTAAATACAGAAAAAATAGAAAAAGAAATAGGCTGGAAAGCAAAAGTAAAGTTTGAAGAAGGAATAGAAAAGACTGTTAAATGGTATCTAGATAATCTTGATTGGGTTGAAAAAAAACTTGAATATCTGAAAGATTATTGGAAAAAAGTTTATTCTTAAACACAGTAAAGCACTGCTCAAAAACTTAAAGAAAAATATAAAGAAAAAAGAGGTTTAGTATCAAAAAATAGTTTTTGAAATAAATTAATTTGCTCCTACTTGGAGGCAAAATATGAAATACTTAATTTTTGGAAAAAATGGCCAGCTGGGAAAAGAGTTTTTAAAAAAATTAGATAAAAAAGCTGTAGGAATAGACCACAATCAGTGTGATATATCAGATTTATCAACAGTTTTAGATATAGTATCTAAAGAAAAACCTGATGTTATTATAAACTGTGCTGCATATAATCTGGTTGATAAAGCAGAAGAAGATTTTGTAAATGCGTATAAAACAAATGCTTTAGGAGTTAGAAATCTTGCATATGTATCTAAAAAAGCAGGAGCCTTTTTGGTTCATTATTCTACAGATTATGTTTTTGATGGAAAAAAAGAAGATAGTCTTTACACAGAAGAAGATAAACCAAATCCTATAAATCAATATGGTAAAAGCAAATTAACTGGAGAA
>JAADDV010000132.1 GCA_013153795.1 Aquificota bacterium
TAGATTACCATGGATTTTAGTTTCTGTTTTTGGAGAACTTGTCTCAGCTTTTATTATAAGCAAATTTGATTTTACAATTAAGCAGTATTTACCTATCATTTTTTTCTTGCCATTAGTTGCAGCTGTTAGTGGTAATATAAGCTCCCAGTCAGCAATTATTACAGCTAGAGGTCTTTTAACAGGAAAAATAACTCAGAATTTAAAAGATTATATGTATCTTCTTTTTAGAGAAATAAAAATTGCTTTTATTCTTGGAATAATAATAAGTACTATAGTAGGTATTATTTCATTTTTATGGCTTAGCACTCACATTATTGGAGTGGTAGTAGCAACTTCATTATTTATCAATATAATTATTGCTGCATTTTTAGGAGGTTTATTACCGTTTATTTTAGTTAAACTAGGTAAAGACCCGACTTTAGCTACAGGTCCTATAACCTTAACGTTAAATGATGTTATAGGTATTTTAATTTATTTAGGAACAGCAACAGCCTTTTTACACTACATCAACATATGATTTTTCTTTTATATGCTTAGAAATTTCTTTTGCTGTTTCAAGTAAAAGATTTTTAATATTGTTTATTTTAGTATTGTTTATACGACTGATAGGAGCAACGATAGATAAAGAAGCTATCGGATGTTCCCATTCATCTTTTATAACTGTAGCTAATTCTATAACTTCTGGCTCTGTTTCTTCTTTGTCTATTTCAAAAGGATACTCATCAGTTTCTTCAGCTTTTTTCAAAGCTTTTCCTGCGGCAGTTGTTTTAGAAGAATATCGATGAGCTATTCTAGAGTGGACGTGAACAGCTTTATTACTTTCTTCTGAATACATATAAACAATATCATCTTTATGTAAAACAGATAAATATACTGTTTCTCCTACTTCATTTCTAAGTTTTCTCATAAAAGGTTTAGCATACCTTAAAAAAGGTAAACCTTTTAAATATGCATCTTCAAGAAATAAAAATTTCATTCCAAGTTTATAATGACCTGTTTCTTCGTCTTGTTCAACAAGACCTTTTAATTCCAATGTTGCTAGCAATCTAAAAACATTATTTTTATTTAAATTTAAAATTTTACTTAGCTCCGTAACTCCTAAGTCATCTTTGTCTTTCAGAGCTTCAATAAGGTCTAGAGCCTTCTCAACAGAAGTTTTAACACCTTTTTTCTTCATCTTAAAACCTTTTTTATTTATAGAATATAATCTTACATCAAACAAAATCAAATTTCTGTTTGATTAAATCTTTCTTACATTTTATAAGCGATGATTTATAATCTCTTTATTTTAAAGATATTAAAAGGAGGTTTAGAATGGGCAAATTAGCTTTTGTTTTCCCGGGACAGGGTTCTCAGTATGTAGGAATGGGCAAAGATGTGTATGAAGCTTTCCCCGAAGTGCAGGAGCTACACGAAAAAGTTAATGAAAGACTGGGATTTAACCTAACACAGATAATATTTGAAGATGAAGAAAAACTAAATCTTACTGAATATACCCAGCCTGCCCTTGTTTTAACATCTTATTCTCTTTTGTTTGCTTTAAGGAAGAAAAAAGATATATATCCTGATTATGTTGCAGGACATTCTTTAGGAGAGTTTTCTGCTCTAACTGCAGCTGAAAGTATAGACCCTGTAGACGCCGTTTGGATAACCCATATAAGAGGAAAACTTATGCAGGAAGCTGTTCCTGCAGGAGTTGGTGCTATGGCAGCTATTATAGGGCTTCCTGCAGAGGAAATAGAAAAGGTTTTAAAAGAAATAAGTGGAATTGTTGAAATAGCAAACTACAACTCTTACGAACAAACAGTTATCTCAGGAGAAAAAGAAGCTGTAGAAAAAGCAATGGAAGTTCTAAAAGAAAAAGGAGCTAAAAAGGTTGTTCCTTTAGCTGTTTCTGTCCCAGCCCACTCTTCACTTTTAGTTGATAAAGCAAAAGAGTTTGAAAAATACCTAAACGAAATCCAGATAAAAGATACAAAAGTACCTGTTATTTCAAATATAACAGCAACGCCTATAAAAACAGAAGAAGAGATAAGAAAAGAACTTGCAAAGCATTTTTACTCACCTGTGAGATGGGTTCAGTCTGTTGAGTTTATGGTTAAAGAAGGAGTAGACACATTTATGGAAATAGGTCCTAAGAAAGTATTAACAGGTCTTATAAAAAGAATTGCAAAAGGAACAAACCTTGTAAATATCCAAACTCTCCAAGATATAGAAAAACTTTGAAGGAAGCCACTAGGCTTCCTTTTCTGCCTTTAAAACAAGCTCTTTTAAAGTCTGGATAAAAAGAGGATGACTTTTAAGGGTTGGAATTCTTTTATAAGACTGAATACCTAAATCTTTGGCAAGTTTTCCATACTGAATATCAAGCTCATAAAGGGTTTCTGAATGCTCCGAAACAAAAGAAACAGGAATCACAGCAAGTTTTTTAATTCCTTCTTTTGCTAACTTTTCAATCATCTGGTCAGTCATAGGCTCTAACCATTTAACAGGTCCTATTTTACTCTGGTAAGCAAGAGAATAGGGATTTTCAGGAAAGTGCTGCATTATCAGTTCTACTGTTTTTTCTGTTTGTTTCTGGTAGGGGTCTCCTTTTTGTATAACTTTAACTGGAAGAGAATGGGCAGAAAAAAGAAAGTAGTAGTCTTTATAATCAGGGAGATTTTCTTTTATATTCTCAACCATAGCTTTTATATAGGTAGGATAATCATGAAAATCTTTTATTTTTATTACAGGGATATCTCTATGAAATCTTTTAAAAACTCTGTCAAACTCATTAAAAGAAGAGCCTGTAGTTGTTGTGCTGTATTGAGGATAAAGAGGCAGTAAAACTATTTTTTCTATTTCTTCTTTAAAGAGCTCTTTTAAAGCTTCTTCTATAAAAGGATGCCAGTATCTCATTGCAACAACAACTTTGTATCGGCTTCCAAGTAGATTTTGAAGCTCTTTAGCCTGCTCTAAAGTTTGCTCTTTTTGTGGAGATTTACCTCCCATTTTTTCATAATACTCTCTTGTTGATTTAGAACGGGTTTTTGATATAAGCCAGGCAACAGGTTTTTGTATAATCCTTGGTATTTGGATAATATCATGGTCTGAAAAAAGATTATATAAAAAAGGCTCTATAGCCTCTAAACTATCTGGACCTCCCATATTTAAAAGAATAACACCAGTTTTTTTCATCTGTCCTCTCTAAGATTTTAGGCAAGAGTATTTTATATAAAAGTGTATAACAATGTTTTTAGTCAGGAAATTTTAAATTAAAATATAGTTTTAAAACTTATTTTGGAGAAATTTTTATATGGAAAAAACACAGTCCAAAAGAAGATGGATAGAGCCTGAAATTTTTCACTGTATTATAAAACATACGCCGCTTGTTTCTATTGATATTATTATTAGAAATAAAGAAGGAAAATATTTGTTAGGTTTAAGAAAAAATAGACCTGCTAAAGGGTTTTGGTTTGTCCCGGGAGGAAGAATTTTTAAAGGGGAAACAATAGAAGAAGCTTTTAGAAATATTACTAGAAACGAACTGGGAATAGAGTTTAATAAATCTGATGCTAAGTTTTTAGGAGTTTTTGAGCATTTTTATGATGATAATTTTTTTGGAGAAGATACAGGAACTCACTATATAGTAAATGCATTTTTATTAGAAATTGGAGATGTGGAGTTAAAGCCTGATATACAACATGAAGCTTTTAGATGGGCTACAAGAGAGGAAATTTTATCAGATAATAAAGTTCATGAATATTGCAAAGATTATTTTAGAAAAAATCTTCACTATTGATATAAAATAACTTAAGTATAATTTGTTAAATTTAAATAAAACTTAAATTAGGAGGGCATAATGGAAATTTTACAAGGTCTATCTCAAGATGTTGAAAAACTTCGTGAGCATATTTCTTCTATTGAAAAAAGACTTCAAGAAATTAATAAAAAGATAGAAGAAAAGGAAAAAGAACTTAGAAAAGTAAGAGATGAACTAACTAAAAAAGAAGTAGAAGTTTTAGAAGTAGCAAGACAGCTTAGAGAGCTAGAGCATGAATTAAAAGAAACAAAACAAAAAATAAGAAATCATAGAAAATATATTGCTCAAGCTGATAGCCCAAGGGAAAGAGAAAGACTTATTGAACAAAGACAAAGGCTCATTGAAAAGGCTCTAGAAATAAGTGATAAGATAGATGAGCTTAGAAAGAAATATGATGAGCTTGTTTTTGAAGAGGACAAACTAATAGAAAAAGAAGAAGAGTTAGAAAAAGAAATAAAAAAACTTAGAAAAGAATACGAGTTTTACTTAAAAGAGTTAAATCATTTAATGGAATATCTTGAAAAGAAAATAAGAGAAACTAGAGAAAAATATAACTTACAAGGGTAGAATAAGCCTCGGGATTCCGAGGTTTTTTACAAAACTTTTTGAGG
>JAADDV010000021.1 GCA_013153795.1 Aquificota bacterium
CTCTTTTATAAAAATAGAAAAATGGCAATCTTTTTCTAAAGAAACTTTACATATTAAAAATCTATTATCTCTTTATATTTTGTCCTTACTTACTTTTGTTTTTAAATTTACTAGTTTTTATTTTGTTTTACCTAAAAGTTTGTCTATCTCTTTTTTAGAAAGTTTTTTTGCTTCGTCTGCTGGAGATTTAACAACTATTCTTCCTATTCATGGAATAGCAGGAATAGGTACATATGAAGGTGGATTTGCAGGCGTTTTAATATTTTTGGGAGTAGATAAAGAAACTGCTTTTTTAGCTTCTGTTTTTGTCCATATTTTCATTCTTGTAAGTTCATTTTTAATAGCGACTTTTTCTTATTTCTTTATAAGAGACTCTTTTAAAAGCTAGCTTTCCCTAATACTTGAATATCAAGTCTTTCAAAGGGATTTACAAAATTGTAAAAATTTTTTACACTTTTATTAAAAGTATGTTAATATATGAATGTTTGAATTTTTTATTTAAGGGGAGTATGCCATGAAAAAGTTATTTATGTCTGCTTTATTAGGAGTTTCTGTATCTGTTTTTTCAGCAAACGCATTTTCTTTCTCAATTCCATCTATTAAAGATTTTGAGCAACCTAAAACACCAAAAATTAAAGAGCCAGAAGAAAGAGTTTTACCTCCGGAAATCAAAAATCCAAAAGACAAGGACAAAAAAGAAGATGATAGACGTATTCTTATTAAATTTAAAGAAAATGCACCTTATGACCTTATAAAAGAAATATTAACTGATTTAGGTATTGATGTTGAAAAATATTTTAAATTCATTGATGTTTTTGTATTAAAACTTCCTGAAGGACTTCCAACAGAAGAAGCAATCAAGTTATTAAAAGATTTAGACTTTGTAGAATACGTAGAGCCAGATATTTTATTTAAACTTTCAGCTAAGAAAAATCCAAATGATACTTACTATGAAAGACAGTGGGGTTTAAATAATTCTTATGATACAGATATAGATGCTCCAGAAGGATGGGCTAAAGAAACAGGGTCAAAAGATATAATAATTGCCATTATTGACACAGGAGTAGATTATAATCATGAAGACTTAAAAGATAATATATGGAAAAATAGCAAGGAGTGTTCAGGAAGAGCAGGAGTTGATGATGATGGAAACGGATATGTTGATGATTGTTATGGCTGGAATGCTTTAAATGATAATGGAAACCCAAAAGATGATAATGGACACGGAACACATGTTGCAGGAATAGCTGCAGCTGTAGGTAATAATGGAAAAGGAATTGCAGGAGTCAGCTGGCACTCAAAAATCCTTCCTTTAAAGTTTATGGATAGTAATGGACAGGGAAGATTAAGTGATGCTATTGAATGTATGGAATACATTGTAAATAATGTAAGAAAAGGAGAGAACATAAAAATAGCTAATGCTAGTTGGGGAGGATATCAAACAAGCAGTGCATTAAAAGACGCAATTAAAAAATTAAAAGAACAGGATATTCTTTTTGTTGCTGCAGCTGGAAATGATAAAAATAACAATGATGAAAGACCTTATTATCCAGCTAGTTTTGATTTAGCTAACATTATTTCTGTAGCAGCTACAGATAAAAATGACAATCTTGCAGATTTTTCAAATTATGGAAAAAATACTGTAGATGTTGCAGCTCCGGGAGCTGAAATTATAAGCACATATCCAGGAAATAAATACAGGTATATGAGTGGAACTTCAATGTCAACTCCTCATGTATCTGGTTTAGCAGCTTTAATATGGTCTCAAAACAAAGGATACTCTTATTATGATGTAAAATCTATAATCGAAAGTAAAGGAGATAAACTCTCTTCTTTAAGTGGTCTTATTAGAACAGAAAGTAGAATAAATGTTGATAAATCTTTAGCTAAAAAAGAAGAAGAAGAAAATCCACCAAATAATCCTAATCCACCAGAAGAAGAGATTAAAGAAGCAGATATAAGAGTAAAACCGGAAAGCTATGACTATGGAAAAGTAAAAATTGGTGATGAAGATACAAATAAATTTACTATAACAAATATAGGAGATGAAACTTTAAAACTTTATTCTCTTTATATAGATGGAACTGATGCAAAAGAATTTAAAATTGTTTCTAACACATGCTCTACTGATTTAGACCCTGGAAAAAGCTGTTATGTATCTATAGAATTTGCTCCTAAAGATGCAGGAGTTAAGAAAGCTGATTTCATTATAAAATCAAATGACCCAGATGAAGGTCTTAAAAAAGTTCCATTAAAAGGAGAAGGTGTAGAAGAAAAAAGTGGATTTTTCGATTTCTTCTTCTTCCCAGCTTTACCTTTCAAGTTTTTCTAAAAATTTAAAAAACTATTTCTTAGCCTCGACGGGATTTTCTTCCGTCGAGGTTAAAAATTTTTTCTTTTTATTTAGCACATCATCGATAAACATGTAAAAAACAGGGATAGAGCCTATAAGTCCAAAAAGTCCTGCTGTAAAAAAAGTATCTTGAAAAGAAAAAGAAAAACTATGAAGTTCTTGAATTTTATATAAAATAACTTTTGCTTTTTTTTCTAATATATCAGGGGAAACATATAAACTTAAAAAAGCTTTTATTTTTTCTAAAAAATAGCTTACATAACTATAGTTTTGCATTGATACTATTCCTTCAAAATGTTCATAGGTATTTTTATACAGTTCATTAGTAGCTATAGCTGTTCCAAATGAACCTCCTACAAATCTAACATAATGCATAAGTCCTGTCCCTAAAGAAGTTTTTTCTCCTAGATTTCTTAAAGCTAAAGTAGTAACAGGTGCAAAAAACATTCCCATAGAAATACCTAAAGGTATAGTCATTAAAGCTGCCTGAAAAGATGGAGTGTAATAGTTTAGTTTAGGAAGAACATATAAAGAAGAAAAAAGGTATAAAACAGTGCTAATATACAGCACCTTTTTTTCACCCCATTTATCACTTAAAATTCCAGCAATAGGGGAAAACAAAGCAATAAAAAAAGCTAAAGCTAATATATGAAGTCCAGCTTGAAAGGTTGTAAGATGTTTTAAATTTTCAAAATAGATAGGTAAAAGATAGAAAATTTGATACATTGAAAAACCTAAGATAAGAAAATACACTAAAATTCCTATTGTAAATTCTTTTATACGAAAAATAGAAAAATCTATAAGAGGTTTTTTTGATAAAAGTTCCGATAAAATATAAAAAAGAAAAGAAAAAACAGATATTATTGCAAGATAAACAATTGTATCTGACATAAACCAACCTAGCTGTTGTCCTTTTGATAAAAGGACAAGAAGAGAAATAGTAAAAATTGATAAAAAGAAAAATGATATAAAATTAAGCTTTTCTTTTTTACGTAAAAAAGAAGTTTCAGGTAAGTAAAAAAGAGCTAAAAATATAGTTAATATTCCAAACGGAATATTTATATAAAAAACCCATCTCCATTGTAAATACTCTGTTATATATCCTCCTAAAGTAGGACCAATAGCAGGAGCAAAACTGACCCCAAGGCCAAAAATCCCCATAGCAATACCTTTTTTTTCAGGAGGATATACAGAAAAAAGGATTGTCTGGGCTGTTGCCATTATCATAGCTTCCCCAATTCCCTGTAGAATTCTGGAAAAAATCATAAATTCCAAATTTTGAGCTTGACCACATAAGAAAGAGGCAAAAGTAAAAAGAGAAACTCCAGCTATATAAACTTTTCTAAGACCTATAACTTTATCTAACCACTCAGATAAAATAAGGGCTGTAGCTGAAGCTATCATATAAGCTGTTATAACCCATTGGACTCCATAAAGGTCTGTTTTTAAAGGAGCTGTTATTTTAGGGACAATTATATCAACTATTGTTGTATCCAAAACTGCCATAAAAGCACCGGACATAACAATAAAAGTTATAATTCCTCTCTGAAAAGTTGTAATTTTTTCATAAATTGGAACATTTTCATTCATACTAGACATAGTAGATGTAAAAACCTATTAGGTATTTGAATAACTAATCTTAACATACCTTTTTAATCTTAAATTCTAAAAAAGTCTGCTAAAACTTCTAAAATAGTATTTCACAGAAATTTTAGGAGAAAATATTTATAATTATTGTTAGAGTAAAATAAAATTTAACGTTAAATTCACAAAAAGGAGGTATATACTTTGAAATTTTTATCCAAAATTTTAATTATTATTTTTATTTCTTTTTCTTTTTTAAAAGCTTTTGAGTTTCATGGCTCAACAAAAGGTTTTCCAAAAAAAGCCCCAGAGATTAATGGTTTGATTACAGATGAAGGTGAAACTTTTTCTTTAGAAGACCTAAAAGGAAAAGTTATTCTTATTACATATGGCTATA
>JAADDV010000076.1 GCA_013153795.1 Aquificota bacterium
CTATTAATCCGTAATTTCCTGCTTTCTTCCTATAAATGATATTGATTTCATTTGTGTAAGCGTTTCTGAATGGAAGAAAAAATGCACCTGTTTCCTGCAAAATCATTAAAGCATCTTCAACCGTTAATGGTTTTTCTAGAGGCATGGGTTCCTGAACTATTAAAGGTCTCTCAATACTATTTTCTTTTAAATCTTTATATTTATTTTTTTCTTTTTCTAATGCTAATCTTCTTCTTTCTTCTTTTCTTCTAGCTTTTAATCTAACTAATTGTCTTTCAATTTCATCTATTACATAATCTATTGCAGTATATAAATCATTACTTTCTTCCCAAGCATGTAAAACACCTCCATTTTCAGAATTGATATTTATATGCATATCAACTCTATTTCTGTTTCCATGCTTTTCATAAGTATAAAATACTTTAATCTCTACAATGTCATCAGCAATATCAATTTCTTTAAAATAGTTTTTCAGCCTTTCTAATTTTCCTTCAGTAAAAGCCTTAATGTAGTCTGTTAAGTCAATGTTCTTTCCAATATGCTCAATTCTCATTTCCAATCCTCCTCACACTTGGTAAATTTATTTTTCCTTTTAAAGCCAATAATTAAATTTAAATATTTTAACATTTAACTAGAAAAGGAAAAGGTTAAAATACAAATGAAAAGCGGACGAATGATTTATTAGTGAGTAAAAAGTATTAATTATTTTTTCTTTAAAGCATTAACTACCACAAGCTTAGTAGATTGTTGAAATCTATATCTCTTAAATTAGGTTTTTTTATTTTGCCGAAGGTTATTTCTAAAGGTTTTGTTTTTAGTTCTCCCTTTTCGTAGGAAATCATAACTTTATATTTTCTTTTTAAGAATTCTTCAACTGCAAAGACGCCAAATCTGGAAGCCATTATTCTATCAAATGCAGTTGGAGAACCACCCCTTTGTATGTATCCAAGGACAGAGTATCTAATATCATCTTCGTTAAAACCTAATTCTTCTCTTAGAATTAGGGCTAATTCCCTTGCGTGTATAACGCCTTCAGCAACTACTATTAGTATAGATTTTTTTCCCCTGTCTAAAGCTTTCTTTATACTTTCTTTTATTATGTATAGAGGATATGGATATTCAGGTATGAGTGTTATATCTGCCCCTGAGGCTAAGCCGGCATGTAAAGCTATAAATCCGCTTTTTCTTCCCATCACCTCTACTATAAATATTCTTTCATGGGAATATGTTGTGTCTCTTATTTTTGAGATAGCCCAGACTGCAGTATTTATTGCAGTGTCAAACCCTATAGTGTAGTCTGTTCCATAGGTATCGTTATCTATCGTTTTCGGAATGGCAATAACTGGAAAGTTAAACTCTTTAGCTAATAAGTAAGCTCCCTGAAATGAGCCATTTCCACCTATTATAAATAATCCATCTATATCGTATTTTTTTAGATTTTGATAAGCTCTTTTTCTAAAGCTGTATTTTTCAAATCTAGGTTCTCTAGATGTTAGAAGTATAGTTCCCCCTTTGTCTAAAATTCCGGATACATCTCTTGGGGACATTAGAGTAAATTCTTCCTCTATTAGTCCTTTGTAGCCTCTCTTTATCCCCCAAACCTCTAAACCAAAGTTGTATCCAGCCCTTACTATAGCTCTTATACAGGCATTTAAGCCCGGTGCGTCTCCCCCACTTGTTAAAACTGCTATTCTTTTCATTCTTTTCCCTCTTTAGTTAAATTATTTTTTGTTTTGGAATTAATTTAAATATCCAAATAAGTTTTAAACTTTTCACTTATTTAATTAATGTTTCTGTTTTCTCTCCTTTTAAGCATATCTAATTTTAAAAATTATTTCATTAAAACCCTTTCTACTTCTGCCAAGTCTGTTATACCCCTTTTTACTTTTAATAAGCCACTTTGGTATAGGGTTCTCATACCTTTTTTCACAGCCAATTCCCTCAGCTGCTGGGCGTTATATCCAGATAGAATAGCCTTTCTTAGCTCGTCGTCTACAACTAATATCTCGTGAACTGCTGTCCTACCTTTGTATCCAGTTTTATTACATTTCTCACAACCGCTTTGATTGTGAATATAGAATTGACCTTCCTCTATATCTTGGTCTGAAAATCCTAAGCCTTTCCAAAACTCCTTAGGATATGGTGCAGGTTTTTTGCAGTTATCACATAGTTTTCTTATTAACCTTTGGGCTAAAATTAAGTTTACCGCCGTCCCAACTAGAAAGCTTTCTACTCCAATATCAATCATTCTAGTTATAGATGAAGGTGCATCATTTGTGTGTAATGTGGAGAAAACTAAGTGTCCTGTTAATGCCGCTTTTACTGCTATTTCAGCAGTTTCCGTATCCCTAATCTCCCCAACGAGTATGATGTCCGGGTCTTGTCTTAAGAATGACCTTAACGCCGCCGCAAATGTTAAACCTATATCTTCCCTAACTTGAACCTGATTTATTCCGGGTATAGCAACTTCAACCGGGTCTTCTGCTGTTGATATATTCACATCTTCTTTATTCCTTTCCATTAAAGCTGTGTATAAAGTTGTCGTTTTACCTGAACCTGTTGGACCAGTAACTAACACCATTCCCCAAGGGCTATATATTGCCTTTCTTATCTTTTTTAAATCGTCCGGTTCAAAACCTAAATCTTCTAGCCTTAACCCTAAATAAGATTGGGCGTCCTGAATACGCATAACAACTTTTTCACCATGTATGGTAGGCAGTGTTGAAACCCTTAAGTCTATCGGCTTCTTTTCTATTCTTATTCTGATACGCCCATCCTGTGGCAATCTTTTCTCAGTTATATCTAGATTTGACATTATTTTATATCTTGCAACTAATGCCTCTTTTATAGCTGCTGGAAATCTTTGCACCGTTCTTAAAATACCATCAATCCTGTATCTTATTCTAACTTCCTTCTCAAATGGCTCTATATGTATATCCGACGCTCCCATTTTTACAGCATTTACTATTATCAATCTGGAAGCTTTTACAATAGGTGCTTCTTCCGCTTCTGCTTCTAACTCTTCAGGGGTTTCATCTTCTTCTTTTACATGCTCTTCTTCTATTTCAACCCCTAAGTCTATACCTTCTAGTATCTCTGCTGTTGATGTTTGAGTTGCTAACTCGTTAAGCATATCCATTACTTCTGATAATGTGGCAACATACACTTCAACATTTTCAAATCCTAAGAATTTCAAATATTGAAGTATCTCCCTATCAACAGGGTTAAATGCCGCAATATAGACTTTTTTCTCTGAAATTCTGTAATCAAAACAGACAAATTTTTTCTTTAATTGGTATGAGTAAGAAACTTTTTTTAAAGCCTCGTTATCTTTATTTAATGGATTTTCTTCCGGATTAAATGGTTTTAGTCTAAAATACTCAACGAAAAACTGCTTTATTTTATCTTCACCAACAACCCCCCTATCTATTAAGTCTTCTAAAATCTGGGTAAAATCTTTCCCAGAAATATCACCAACTTCTTTTAATTTTTCTGGTGATATTATTTGGTTTTGAACTAAAAGTTTTAAAAAGGCTAGCGTTTTCTTTTGGGTGTTCTGAGTTTCCATTCTTCACCTGCCAAATAATAAGATTTTTACTTAAAATATAATTATCTATTTCTTTAATCCGTTAGACAAGGGGATTACTTGTGGTGATGGTGAAATTAAAGAGTTTAATGGAGATAAGAGCAAAAGTGATGAAACAAAGCTTTTTACTTGGAAAAATAAAAACTAGGGCAGGTCTAAGAGAACCCCAGACTTGCCTTAGATTTAATTAGTGTTGGTGGTTTCCTTCATGGGCATGACCATGGGAAATCTCTTCGGGAGTAGCATCTCTAACAGATACTACTTCTACCTCAAAAACTAAATCCTTCCCAGCTAAAGGGTGATTAGCATCTATAACAACCTCATTTTCATTAAAATCAATAACCTTTATAGGTATAATATTTCCATATGGGTCTTGTGCCTGTAAAACCATTCCTTTTTGTAGTTCTATTCCTGAAAATTCTGACCTAGGTAATTTTTGAATTAGATTTGGATTAACTTCTCCATAAGCTTCAGAAGATTTTACTTCAATCGTTTTCTTTTCTCCTTCTTCCATCCCTTCCATCTGTTTTTCTAAACCGGGAATTATATTTTGAGCACCAACTAGAAAAGCTAATGGTTCTTGATATTGATAACTACTGTCCAAGATTTCTCCAGTTTCTTTGTCCTTTAAAACATAATGAAATTTTACGACTTTATCTTTTTCTACCTTCATATTTTTCCTCCAAAAATTAAATTA
>JAADDV010000024.1 GCA_013153795.1 Aquificota bacterium
CCAAAAATCTTCAGCATTGCTTTTCCTGCTTCTTTTACAGCTTCCCAGAAACCAGCTCCTATTTCTATTACACCTTCTTTAAATGGTTTTGGCTGAGGTTTTTCTTCTAGTATCTCCCCTGAATATATGTTTCCCATAGTTGATATAACAACTTCCTTAGCTACAAAACCTGAGATTAAAGCTCCTGCTGCTTCCCAGTTACCAAATCCCAAAGGCTCAAAAATTGGAGCAACAGTTTTGCTTATTTTTCCAAAAAGGCTGTCTTCAGCCTTTTTTACTCCTATAGGAAAATGAAGTAAAAACCATATGATTATTGATGTTGCAAGGATAAAAGTCCCTGCTTCATACAAGAAGGCCTTTGTTTTGAGCCAGGCATTTGTTAAAACATACTTTAAAGTTGGAAGTCTGTATGGAGGAAGCTCCAGTATAAAAGGAGTTGATTCTCCCTTAAAAACAGTTTTTTGAAGAATAAAAGCAACAATAATAGCAACTAAAATCCCTATTCCATATAGAGACAGAATAACAGCTGTTTTATGTTGGGCGAAGAATATTGTCACAAAAAAGGCATATACCGTCAGTCTTGCTCCACAGGACATAAAGGGAATCATTAAAACAGTAAGGATTTTCTCTTTAGGATTTTCCAATGTTCTTGTTGCATAAACAGCAGGAACATTACACCCAAAACCAAGAATAAGAGGTATAAAAGATTTACCACTTAAACCAAGAATAGACATAAATCTATCCATAATAAAAGCAGCCCTCGCCATGTATCCACTGCCTTCTAAAAAAGCCATAAATGCATACAGAAAGAAAAGCACAGGAACAAAAACTAAGACAAATCCAACTCCGCCAATGATACCTTCTGTAACAAGGGAAGTAAGCCACTGGGAAGCACCCATACTCATAAGAAAAGAATAAACCCAAGGTGCTATATACTCACTTAAGGTTGTATCAAACCAGCTAATAAATGGAGATGATATTTCAAATGTTATTTCAAAAATAAGCCAGGCTAAAAAGAGAAAAAGAGGTAATCCAAAAATTTTATGAAGAAATATCTTGTCAAGAACAAGAGTTATATCAACTTTTTCATGAATATCTTCTTTAACACACTGTTCGTATATACTGAGTATTATAGAGTATCTTTCTTCTACAATTATTGTAGAAATGTCTTTATTAAAAAGACTTTCTATCTCTTTTCTAATTCTTTCTGCTTCTTTTAAAACTTTTTCACTTATTGGAACATCTATAAAATGTAAATTTCCTTCTAATATAGAAAGAAGTAAAAATCTTTTTGGATATAAATTCAGTAAAATAGGCTGATATTTTTTTATTACTTCTTCTAGTTCCTTTAATTTTTCTTCAAAATAGTCTTCAAAGTGGAAAACACATTGAGGTTTTTCTTTTTTTTCATATACTTCTATGATAGCATCTAGAATCTCTTTTACACCTTCTCCTTTTGCAGCGGCTGTTGGAATCACTCTACTACATAGTAGTTTTTCAAGCTTTTTTACATCTATTTGTATGCCTTTTTTTATTGCATCGTCCCACATATTAAGGGCTATAACCAATGGACGACCTAGTTCAAGAAGCTGTATAGTTAGATAAAGATTTCTTTCTAAATTTGTGCTGTCTACAACATTTAAGACAACATCAGGTTTTTCTTTAATAAGAAACTCAACAGCTATTTTTTCTTCAGCAGTATCATTTGCAAGACTGTAAGTTCCTGGTAAATCAACAAAATGAATAGTATATCCTTTATATTCTATTGTAGCTTCTTTTTTTTCTACTGTTACCCCTGGCCAGTTTCCTACATGAAGATTTGTCCCAGCTATAGCATTTATAAGAGTAGTTTTTCCTGTATTCGGATTTCCGGCAACAGCTACAGTTATAATTTTATTCATCACAATTTTCCACCTCTATTTTTTCAGCTTCAGAAGGCCTAAGGGCAAGACAATAATCTTTTACTTTTATTTTTACAGGCCCTCCAAAAGGAGCTTTTTGAACAACAGAAACTACCTGACCGGGAAATAAACCAAGTTCCAAAAGCTTTTTTTTCAACTCAGGTTCAACTTTAAGAGCTTTTATTCTACATTCTTTACCACTTTCTATTTCTGTTAGCTTCATTTTTCCTACCTTTTTAAAATTAATATTCAATCTCAATTAATAATAGCACTACATAACTTTGATATAACTTTAGTTATATCAAAAACCTAGCAAAATTTTAGTTAAAAATATATAAGGTGGAACAATAATATAATTTAGGACACCAAGCATAAGTAAAACAATTAAAATAATCATTCCATATTGCTCAATAGGTTGTAGTTTTTGTTCAAACTGATAAGGAAGAAAACTTGTTATAACCCTCCAGCCATCTAAGGGAGGTATAGGCAAAAGATTAAATATACCTAAAATAACATTAATACTAACAGCATACTGAAAGAATATAAGAAGAGGCATTATGATACTTTTTATAAAACCTGCTCCTAAATAAGAGGCAATTGTTGATAAAACAGCCTTATTAGATAGCAATTGATAAAACAATCCAAACATAAAAGCAGATAAAAAATTCATAGAAGGGCCTGCTAAAGCTGTAATAGCCATTCCTTTTTTATATCCTAACTTTTTAAAATTTAAAGGATTTACAGGGATAGGTTTTGCCCAACCAAAAAGAATGGGAGAATTAAAAATAATTAGTATTGCTGGTAGTAAAATGGAACCGAATGGGTCTAAATGAGGAA
Organism: Aquificota bacterium; assembly: GCA_013153795.1. GTDB lineage: Bacteria > Aquificota > Aquificia > Aquificales > Hydrogenothermaceae > JAADDV01. Next base: position 2,739 of record JAADDV010000024.1, read on the forward strand.
TAGGATTAAATGTAAGTCTTCCTGCAAGTTTTGGAGTTGGGTCTCCAAGTTTATAGGCTACTATACCATGTCCAAGCTCATGAACAATAACAGCAAATAAAAGAGCTGGTATTGTAAAAATAAGTCTTGTTATATCAAATTCCATTATCAAACTCCTAAATTTAGTTTGACCTGTTATTTTATATCACGGGATATTTAAAAGAAAAACCTGTTAATAAACTTTTAAAAACTTTTGCTAGAATTTACAACAAAAACAAAAAATTTTTATTATCTTGGAGGATTAGTATGAAAAAATTATATCTTTTATTTCTATGGCATATGCACCAACCTGTATACAAAAATCCTATTGATGATTATTATGAAATGCCATGGGTATTTTTGCATAGTATAAAAGATTACTATGAAATACCATGGTATATGTCAAATTTTAAGAAAATAAAAGCTACTTTTAATTTAGTCCCTTCTTTGCTTGAGCAAATTTTAGATTATTATAAGGAGGATGTAAAAGATAAATTTCTAGAAATATGGAAAAAAAATCCTAATAATCTTTCTATTGAAGAAAAAAAGTATCTTATTCCATTTTTATTTAATAGTAATGTAGAGACAATGATAAAACCATTTCCTAGATATTACCAGCTTTTTTTAAAAAAAGAAAAGTTCTCTCAAAATTTTTATGAAATTTTTTCTGAAAATGAGATATTAGACCTTGAAATTTTATTTATTCTTTCATGGACAGGAAATTATTTAAGAAAAAACTCTTTAGTTGTTAAAAATCTTATTAAAAAAGGAGCAAATTTTACCCAGCAAGATAAAGAAAATTTATTAAAAGAGCTTACTATCTTTATAAGAAAAATAATACCTTTTTATAAAAAGCTTTCTGAAGAAAAAAAAATAGAAATCTCTACAACTCCCTTTTATCATCCTATTCTTCCTTTGCTTATAGACATAAAATCAGCAAAAGAATCAACGCCTGAAATAAATCTTCCTAAAATAGATATTTCTTTTCAAGACGATGCTAAAATTCATGTTTCAAAGGCTATTAATTATTTTAAAAATATCTTTGGTTATAAACCCAAAGGTTTTTGGCCAGCTGAAGGAAGTATAAGTGAAGATACAATAAAGCTTTTTTCGGAAGAAAATGTGCAGTGGGCAGCTTCTGATGAAGATGTCCTATTTAATTCTTTAAAAAATCAGGATAAAAAAAATATTTATCGTATTTATAAATATGATGAAACATATCTTTTCTTTAGAGATAAAACTCTAAGTGACCTTATTGGTTTTACTTATTCAAACTGGAATGAAAAAGAAGCTGCTAAAGACTTTATAAAAAGACTTAGAAATATTTATGAAACTTACTCTTTCCCCCCAGTTGTAAGTGTGATTTTAGATGGGGAAAATGCATGGGAGTTTTATAAAAATAATGGACAGGACTTTTTTGAAAATCTTTATAAAGAAATTGAAAAAGAAGAATGGATAGAGTGTATAACTTTTTCAGAAATTTTAAATAAGGGTCTAGATATTT
>JAADDV010000190.1 GCA_013153795.1 Aquificota bacterium
ATGGGAAGCTATATATAATGAAAATGAAAAGGCTACAATGAATGACTGATTTTAAAAAAGAAGATATAGAGCTTAAAAAGATAGAAGTTGAAAAGCTTAAATGGTTAGAAGGTATTTTTAGAACTCTTTTTCTTGCATTAATTGCCGATATTGGTGGTGTGTCTACTTTACTTTTAAAAACAAATGCATATGAAACCATACATATTTTACTTATAGTTTTAGGTATTTCGTCTATTTTTGCTTTAGCCTTTGCAGTTTTAATGGTTTTAATAAAAATGCAAGAAATTTATAAAAAGTTAGAGGAATAATCATGAATATTTTAGAAATTTTAATACTTTTAGCAGGTATAGTTATAATTTCCTTATTTATTTTTATTGGTTGGAGTTTCAGGCCAAACAAGCATTAAACTAGGAGGTTTAGATGGGATTATTAGAAGGAAAAAAAGCTCTTATTTTAGGAGTGGCAAATAACAAGAGTATAGCCTATGGAATAGCTAAAGCTTTTCATAGAGAAGGAGCACAGCTTGGTTTTAATTATTTAAATGAAAAAATTGAAAAAAGAGTAAGACCTATTGCTGAAGAGTTTGGTTCAGACCTTGTAGTTAAATGTGATGTTTCTTCAGACGAAGATATTAAAAATCTTGTAGAAGTGGTAAGAGAAAAATGGGGAAAAGTTGATATTATTGTTCATTCTATAGCTTATGCAAATAAAGAGTTTTTAAAAGATTATTATTATAAAGTTGATAGAAACTCCTTTTTAGAAGCTATGAATATAAGTGTTTATTCTTTTACTGCTATTGCTAGAGAGTTTATGCCTTTGATACCAGAAGGGGGAAATTTGTTAACTCTTTCTTATTATGGAGCAGAAAAAGTTGTATATAACTACAATGTAATGGGTGTTGCAAAGGCTGCTCTTGAGGCTTCTGTTAAATATTTAGCTAGAGATTTAGGAGAAATAAAAAAAATAAGAGTTAATGCTATATCTGCAGGACCTATAAAAACTTTGGCAGCTTCAGGGATATCCCAATTTTCAGAAATTCAAAGAATAGCTGCAGAAAGGTCTCCTTTAAAAAGGACTGTAACGATAGATGAAGTAGGAAATGCAGCATTATTTTTATGCTCTGACCTTGCCTCTGGTATTACAGGGGAAATTCTTTACGTAGATGCAGGATATAATATTATAGGTATGTAAAAGCTCCCTTAAGGGAGCTTTTTTTAAAATTTCGTTTTATGCTCCAAAGCTTTTGCTATAGTAAAATCATCAGCATTTTCTAATGTAGCTCCAAATGGTAAACCGTAAGCTATACGGGAAACTGTTATGTTTTTATCTTTTAAGAGATTATATATATAAGTTGCTGTAGCTTCTCCTTCTACTGTTGGATTTGTTGCAAGAATAACTTCTTTTACAGGTTGTTTTTCTATTCTTTGAAGTAGTGAATCAATATTAAGCTGGTCTGGGGTTATTCCTTCTAAAGGAGATAGCCTTCCCCCAAGGACATGATATAAACCTTTATACTTTCCTGTATTTTCTATTGCGTATGCATCAAAACTTTCTTCAACAACACATATAGTTTCTTTATCTCTATCTTCTGCGGAACAAACATCACAAAGTTCTTTATCTGTATATAAGCCACATTCTTTACATGGATGTATTTTGTCTAAAACATCATAAAGATTTTTTAAAACAGAAAAAGCTTCTCCACGGGGCATATGAAGAAGATTTAAGATAAAATGTTTTGCTGATTTTTCTCCATATCCAGGAAACTGGGAAATATTTTCTACAGCTTCTTCTAAGATTTTTGGGATAATATCAAGTTTCATTAGAAAAGGTTCCCCATACCTGGTAAGTTTGTAGGAAGTCCTGTAGCTTTAGCCATTTTTTCTGCTAAAACTTCTTTTGAACGAGTATTTGCTTCATTTATAGCAGCTACTAGGAGCTCCTTTAAGACCTCGTAGTTTTCTTCATTTAACATGCTTTTATCTATTTCAAGGTCTATTACTTCTCCCATTCCGTTTGTTATAAGTTTTATCATTCCTCCCCCTACTTCAACAACAATCTTCTCATTTCTAAGTTCTTCTTTAGCTTTTTCCATATTTTCCTGCATATTTTTAAGCTGTTTCATCATTTCGCCGAGATTTCCAAAGTTAAACATCTACTCCTCCTTGTATGTGATTATTTTTCCTTTAAAAAGTTCCAAAACTTTATCGACTGCTTCATCTCTTTTTTTCTGTTTTTTCTCTTTTTTTATTTCTATTCCTTCAACTCTTACAGGTTTTGGAAAATGTTTAGAAATTATATCAAGTTTCTGATTTATTATGTCCATTAAACTTTTATCAACAAGTATTACAAACTCGTTGTCTGTTTCCTTTATACTTGCTTTTTTTAATGCTGCAGAAACAATACCTCCTGCTTCTTTTCCTGCCTTTAAAATTGCTGTCTGGATATTAAAAGACGGCTTTTCTTGTTTTTCTTCTTTTGTTTCTTTTTCCTGCTTTTGTGAAAGTTGACTGCTTTGTATTTCTATATTTCCCTGAAGAAGGTCTTTTATAGCAACAAGATTTTTTATGTATTTTAGTTTTAATATGGCAAGTTCATATATATGTTTTGGGTTTGGGAAGTTTTTTGCTTCTAAAAAGGCTTTATTAAAGATATTCTGGATATAGATAAGATTTTCTATATCTTCTTCTGTGAAGAATTTTCCTTTTCCTTCTGTAGCTGTCTTAATAAGTTCTTCATGAAGCTGGTCTAAAACCTGTTTCCAAAAAACAGAGAGGTCATATCCTTCTTTATCAAGTTTTTCTATACCCTTTATAAGAGTCTTTATATCTTTTTCCTTTAAAAGCTGTAAAAATCTATCTATTATATTTTGAGGAATAATGCCTAAAAGTTCTTCTACAGATTTTAAATCTACTTTTCCTCCGCCAAATGTTACTGCCTGGTCTAAAAGACTGGCTGCGTCCCTTAAGCCTCCAGCACTTGCTTCAGCAAGTAGATGTAGGGCTTTTTCTTCGTATTTTATATTTTCCTTTTCTAAAATACGTTTTAGATACTCTTCTATCTGCTGAACAGATGGAGGTTTGAATAAGAATGTCTGACATCTTGATTTAATTGTGTCAGGGATTTTATGAAGCTCTGTTGTTGCCAGAATAAAAATATTATTTGGAGGAGGTTCTTCTAAGGTTTTTAAAAGGGCATTAAAAGCTTCTCTAGTAAGCATATGGGCTTCATCTATTATATAAACCTTGTATCTTCCTTTAATAGGAGCGTATGTAACATTTTCCCTTAATGCTCTTATATCATCTATACCTCTGTTTGATGCAGCATCTATCTCATACATATCAGGAAAAGAGCCTTTGTCTATCTCTAAACAGTTTTCACATTCTCCACAGGGGTTTGATGTTATACCTTTTTCACAGTTTAAACATTTTGTTAGTATCCTTGCTGTTGTTGTTTTTCCAAGTCCCCTTGAACCTGCAAAGATATAAGCATGAGAAAATCTATTAAGGTCTATGGCATTTTTTAAAGTCCTTACTATTGCTTCCTGACCAACAATTTCATCAAAGGTTTTAGGCCTGTATTTTCTTGCAAAAGCTTGATAAGCCAAGTTTATCTCCTGCTAAAGTAAGTATTTATATTATTTTAAGCGAAAATATAATTTTTACAATTACTTATAATTACCTAATTACTTTGTAATAAAAACATTACTTTATATTATCGAAAATAAATAAAAATCAAAATTAAAACTAATTTTAGATAGTAGGAAGGGGGAGTAAAAATTGTCTTTACAAGACACTATCAAAAATAATCTAAATCTTGTGGAGCTAATTAAGAAAAGCTTAAAAAGACAAAATAATGAAATAATTGGTAGAGATAAAGACATAAAAAAAATTACTAATCTTTTAAGAAAAAAAAGAGGGATAAACCTTTGGGGAGACCCCGGAGTTGGAAAAACAACCTTGGCAAGAATTCTTTATAAAAAAGAGGAAAATAATTTTCCTCTAAGATTTGAAATTGTTTTGTCAGATATTGACAAAAGCACTTCCTTTAAAGAAAAGTTAGTTAAAAAAATAGAAATTCTTCTTCAAAATATTGATATTAAAGATTATTTACAGGCAGATTTAGAAGAAAAATTTAAACAAGGAATAGAGATATTAGATGCAATTCCTCAAAAGAAATTACTTTTGATAGATAATATTCTTTCTTTTGGAAAAGGAGAATAT
>JAADDV010000191.1 GCA_013153795.1 Aquificota bacterium
CATGTATAGGGGCTGCTGCAGCAGGTGCAAGAACAATAACAGCTTCTGCAGGTCCTGGTATTGCATATATGGTCGAAAATCTTTATGTAGCTTCTGGAATGAGAATTCCTATAGTTTTACTTGATGTTAACAGGGCATTGTCTGCTCCTTTATCTATCCACTGTGACCATGCAGATTCAATGTTAACAAGAGATACAAGCTGGATTTCTCTATTTTCGGAAAATGCACAGGAAGCTTACCATAACATCATAATGGCTGTTAAGATTTCAGAAAAAGCTATGTTTCCTATTATTGTGAACTATGACGGGTATATAGTTTCCCACTCTATAGAAGACGTTGAAATGCTTGATGATGAAACTGTAAGAAATTTTGTTGGACCTTCTGATATCCATAGAATCCCTTATCCACTTTTAGATGTAGAAAAACCTGTCACATACGGTGCTACAGCACAACCAGACTACTATACAGAATGTAAATATCAGCAGCATGTTGATTTCTTAAAAGTTTATGACATAGTAAAAGAAGTATTTGCTGAATTTGGTGAGATTATTGGAAAAACATACGACTTTATAGAAGAGTATAAAACTGAAGATGCTGAGTATATTGGTATTTCAATGGGGTCTTCTTTTGGAACATTAAAAGATGCTGTTGATAGATTAAGAGAACAAGGCAAAAAAGTTGGTGCTATAAAAATCAGACTTTACAGACCATTCCCTGCTAAAGAAATAGCACAAGCTCTTTCTAAAGCAAAAGGTGTTGCAGTTTTAGATAGAGCAGACTCTTTTGATGGAATTGGTGGACCTCTTTTGAAAGATATCGTTACAGCAATGATGTGGTCTGAAAATAAACCTCTTATCCATAACTTTATATACGGTCTTGGTGGTAGAGAAGTTCATGAGGAAGAATTTATGAAAGCTTTTGATAGAGTTGAGCGCCTTGAAAAAGGCATTGATACAAGAGATAGCTTTGTAGAATACTTACAAGTGAGGGAGTAATCATGGCAAAAAAGAGACCTATAGCTTTACTTTCTGAGTTAGCTGCAAATAGAGAAACTTTTGGGGAGCAAATGCCTCTTGCTCCTGGTCATAGAATGTGTATTGGTTGTGGAATACCACCAATAGTAAATGAAATACTACTTGCTATAAATGAACCTACTATAGTAGCTACAGCTACAGGATGTTTAGAAGTTACAACAGGTGTTTATCCTGTTACTGCATGGAATGTTCCATGGATACATGTAAATTTTCAGTCTACAGCTACTGTAGCAGCTGGGGTTGAAGCTGCTTACAAGGTTTTAAAGAAAAAAGGTGTTATTCCTGAAGGAAAGAAAATACACGTTGTTGCGTTTGGTGGAGATGGTGGTTCTTATGATATTGGTTTCCAGGCTCTCTCTGCTACAGCGGAAAGAGGACATGATGTTCTTTATGTTTGTTATAACAATGAAGGATACCAAAATACAGGATATCAAAGGTCTTCAGCTACTCCAATAGGTGCTTATACAAAAACAACGCCTGTAGGAAAAGCTCACGTTGGAAAAGAAGAGCCAAGAAAAGACCTTACAATGATAATGGCAGCCCATGGAATTCCTTATGTTGCTCAGGCATCTCCTCACATATTCAGAGATTTAACAAAGAAAACAAAAAAAGCTATTTCAATGCCTGGATTTAAGTTTATAAATGTATTAGAGCCATGTACCCTCTCATGGAGATTTGCCCCAGAAGATACAATGAGACTTGCAAAACTTGCTGTTGAAACAAGATATTGGCCTATCTACGAAGTAATAGATGGGAAATACTGGAAAGTTAACATAAAACCAAAAAGACCTAAACCAATAGAGGAGTATATTGCTGCTCAGCCAAGATGGAAACATGTTCTCAAATATCCAGAAGTTTTAGAAAAAATACAAAGAGAAGTAGATGAAAAATGGAAACTTCTTTTACATCTAGAAGAAATGTCCAAAAAATTAGCTGAAGAAGAAGGAGTTGATTACGAATCTCTTTTCAAAATTCCAGAAGAGGAAGTTTAAAAGAAAAATCGGAGGAGATACATCTCCTCCGATTTATAAAGATATTTGTTTATTAACAAAGTTTCTTAGCTCTTTTACTGCATCATAGATATCTCCATAAAAATCAATATCAAAACATATACTTGTTGCACAGCCATCAGAAACAGAAATATCATCTATATCTAATATCTGATTAATAAAATCTGGAAATTTAATTGTTGTTTTCTTTTGAAGTTCAAAAATAATATCTTTCAATGAAGAGATATTTTCTACATGTAAATTATATTCTAGTCCAAGAGCTTTTAAATAATTTAAGGAAGCATCTTTAAGATAATGTAAAACTAAACCATCATCACAAATATCTGTATTTATATATTCCTCAGCTAAAGAAAACCATTTATCTGCTTCAGAGATATAAAAATTTTTATCCATACCTATGTTGTTTATTTAAAGTAAATTTCTTTTTATATAGATATCTAATAATAACATAGTTAATTAATTTATTTAAAACTGTGTTTTTCTTCTCTGTTTTAAACTTTTTTAAAACCTTAAGAAGCCTTTCTTCATCTATAAAACCAAAAAGAAAAGCTGATACAAAAAGAAAAGGAATACCGGGAATTATAGGAAAAATAATTCCCAAAATCCCTAATATTAAGAATAAAATTCCAAAAATAAATCTCATTTTTTCTTGGCTACTTTATATGCCCATTCCCATATTTCTTCATCTGGTATATCTAAATTATGCTCAACTACATATTCTTTCAAAATTTCATAAATTTTTTCTGGTCTTGCTAAAGCTCTTCCTTTATCTGGTGTTGGGTCTTTAACAAGTCCATAAATTTGTCTACCTTCATGCCATTCAGGTAAATATTCTGTTATTGGTAAACCTTCCTCTGTAGTAAATAAAAGACAATGACAATATTTTAATGCTTGCATTTCATCACAAGCACAAATCCATCTCCTTCTTTTTATTTCCTCTTGTTTATCTGGATAAAAATTACAAGGACATAAAGGCTTTCCTAGCTCCTGTACATGGGCAGCTAGTCCCTGAATTACAGCTTCGGCAGCTTCTTTATTTGGATTAATAACTGTTCCTGATTTTTTTGCAAAATTTTCTGCAAATCTTCTCATTTTTTCTAATATTTCAGGTTTTATTTCTGTCATTTTAACCTCCTAAGCTTTTATAAACTTATGTAGATGATAATTGTAATATATCTTTCTTAAAAGATTAAATAATAAACATTGCATCTCCATAAGAAAAAAATCTATATTTTTTCTCTACAGCTTCTTTATACGCTTTAAGAATAAACTCTTTTTCTGCAAAAGCAGATACTAAGAGAAGTAAAGTAGATTTTGGCAAATGGAAATTAGTAATAAGAGCATCAACGAGTTTAAACTTATACGGTGGGTATATGAATATATCGCTAAAACCTTCTTTTTTTCCTGTTTGAGCATAAGTTTCAAGAGTTCTTACAACAGTTGTTCCAACTGCTATAACTCTTTTTTTCTTTTCTCTTGTTTTTTGAATAAAAGATAAAGTTTCTTCAGGAATAGAATAAAATTCTTCATGCATTTTATGTTCTTTTATATTTTCAGTTTTTATAGGACTAAAAGTTCCAAGACCTACATGGAGAGTAACAAAAGCTATATTTATTCCTTTTTCTTTTATTTTCTCTAAAAGCTCTTTAGTAAAATGAAGACCAGCAGTTGGAGAAGCTACAGCTCCTTCTTTTTTAGCAAAAATAGTCTGATAGTATTCTTTATCTTCTTTTTTATCATCTCTCTTTATATAAGGAGGTAAAGGTATACGACCATATTTATGAATTAATTTATTTATATCATTTCCTATTAATTCAACTATAGCTTTACCATCTTTTGATTTTTCTATAAGTCTTGCACTAAATTCATCTGAAAAGATAATTCTGCTATTTTTTTTCAAGCGTTTTATATTTCTTATAAGAACTTCCCATTTATTTTCTGTTAAAGGTTTTAAAAGAAATACTTCTATTTTTGCACCAGTTTCTTTTTTTCCTATTAATCTTGCTGGAATTACTTTTGTATCATTAAAAATAAGAAGGTCATCTTTTTCTAAAAAATCAACAATATCCTTAAATATTTTATGTTGAATACTTTTATTTTTTCTATCTAAAATCATTAAACGACAAGCATCTCTAGGTTGAGTAGGATATTTTGCTATTAACTCTT
>JAADDV010000023.1 GCA_013153795.1 Aquificota bacterium
GGGAAAAGAAAGACAAGACACTTCATTAGTCTCAATATAGTAACAAGCTAAAAATTTATGTCAATAAAAAATGATTAGTTATTCATTTTTTATAAACTTTTATTTAAATAGATTAACTACAGAAGAAAAATAATCATATATATATTATTGATGCTTATTATTTATATAAATACTTTAGAGTAATAGAGGGGATGAGGCTCTTTAGTTTTTTGATGCCAGAAAAATTCTTTTGGATTATAAGCATTTAAGAATCTAATAGTCTCTTTTTCTGGCATAGGGCGTGCGAAATAGAACCCTTGTACTTCATCTACACCAAGTCCAGTTAAAAAGGCTAGTTGTTCTCTTGTTTCCACCCCTTCAGCAACGGTTTTTTTACCTAAGTTCTTTGCTAGTTCTGAGATTGCTTTAACAATTTCTACATTTTCTCGGTCATCGGGGATCTCTTTGACAAAAAATTGATCAATTTTTAGCGTGCCTGCAGGTATTCTCTTTAAATATAGCATTGAAGAAAAACCTGTACCAAAATCATCTATAGCAATCTTGATCCCTAAGTCTTTTATAAGTTTAAAAATATCAGCACTTTTAGTCCCTGTTTCCAGAAATACACCTTCTGTTATTTCAATTTGAAATCTATCTGATGGAAATTTTTCTTCTTTTGTAGCATCTTTTAATGCATTTAAAAATTCCGGTGCCTTAAACTGTTTTACAGATACATTAAAAGATAAGGTCAATTTTTTTTGAAGGCCTTGGAGTTTTTTTAAAAAATTTGCTGATTCAAATATTACCCAATTACCTACAGGTATAATAAGATTTGATTCTTCAAGTATAGGAATAAATTCTGCCGGAGAAACTATACCTCGTTTGGGATGTTTCCATCGAATTAATGCCTCAAAACCTGAAATAGTTCTGTTAAATAAATTTATTCTTGGTTGATAGTAGAGAACAAATTCTTCATTAGTTAGTGCTTTTTCAAGTTCTTCTATATGACGGAATCGTTTAAGTATATTTATAGTATCTTTTTCTGTGTAAAAACTAAGTCCTTTGGGACCTGATTTTTGCGCGTTTTTTAGTGCCACTGTTGCAGCTTCAAACAAAGAGGTAGATGTTTGGGCATCTCGAGGATAAAATGCAATACCCATGCAAGCAGAAACTTTTATAGTTTTTTCTTTATATGTAATAGGTTGGTCTAATATATTTTTAATTTTTAAAATTATATCTTGGACTTCTTTTTCTTTTTTTAGATGAAAGGAGAAGGCAAAGTCGTCTGGGCCGGTATGAGCTAAGGTTGTAATATCTTGATCTAATTTTTTAAATCGAGTTGCAAGTTCTTTTAAAACTTTATCTCCTGCACTATAACCAAAAGAATGATTTACTAAAGAAAAGTTATCTAAATCTAGACGGATCAATGCAAGAATATTTTTACGTCTGTCAGCGGTTATGATGTCTCGTTCTAATGCCTCCATAAAGTAGCGTTCATTTCCTAACCCAGTTAACTCATCAAAGAATAATATCATTTCTAGTTTTTTTGTTTTTTCAATATGCATCCATCCTAGAGACAAATCACGAGCAATTTCTTGTAGAAGTTTGACTTCTTTAGGTGTAAATGATTGGGGTTCTTTATGATAAAGAAATAAAAAACCTCGTACCTCTTGATCTAAAAATAGGGGAAGTATTATAAGAGCTCTAAAGCCAAATTTTAATGCACGTTCCTTCCTTAGACTAAACCTTTTATCTGAAGCTATATCATTAATAATTATAGGGTATCCTTGGGATAGTTGTTTTAGTTCGTTTGAAAATCCTTCTTCTTCAATTTTTTTTCTAGAGATAGGTATAAATTCTTTTAAATATTTCGTATTACCTGTAGCTGCTACTATTTTTAAGGGTTTTTCTATATCCTCTTCTAGTCCTATCCATACAAGTGAAAATCCTCCTTCACGATGTAATATTCTTGTAGATTCTTGAAATAGTTTTTGGGTTGAATAACGTTCCTCAAATATTAAGAGATTTATTTCACGTAATAGATTATAAATACGATTTAATCCCTGACTTTCTTTAAGTAGCCTTTCAAGTTTTAAATAACAACTATTTATATATGCTCTTACTATTAAAGAGGCATTATAAATCAGTAAATTGGCGAGTATACTTTGTAAGCTAAGTTTTTTATCTTTATCTATTTCTTGTTTGTTTATATGATAACTCATTTGTCTATACAAAATTGCTGTGGCCTCTAGAAATAAATTAAAATCCACTCTATTTTGAGAATGAAGAGATCCTACTAGCTGGGCATGTTTTTGAAAATTTTCACTAAATGGATCGGTTAATAAAAAGGATAGGTATTTTTTTAAACGTAAGATTAAATCATTAGTTTTATTTTTATCAAAATCAAACTTTTCAAAAATTTGTTGAACTCTTTTATTTTTTAGAACCAAGTCAAAAAGTTTTTCTATGGAATCAGAATTTTGAAATATTGCTTTTAATCTTGTTAAAAGTTTTGTTTCTTCTTTTGTTAGTTTAAAACCTTCTAGGTCTTTTAGTTCTCTAATTTGATTATTTATCAAACCTTGAGCAAATTCACAATGAGTATAAGTCATGGAGGATAGCCTCTTAAGTATTTAAAAATTATATCGTTATTCTTCTCGGTTTATATCTTTTTAAGGTTTAAATCATAAGCTGGCTGGCATTTTAGATTTTTGTAAGTTATATGAATTGATGCTATAATTATGTTAAGAAATATTTTTTATTAGTAGGCCTTTTGTTAGAGAAGGAGTTTTTTTTATTTTTATAGAGATGATATCAAAAGATTTGATTAGCTACTTTGTTAGCATAGGGCTAGGAAGTGAAGTAAGGGCTATATAGAAGTCTTAGGGGTTATGGGGTATTAATAAAAAGCAAAGGTGGTCTTGGTTAAAATATAAATAATTATAAAAGGAGCTAAGAGTTGGAAAATATTTTAAAGATAGCCTTAATTCAAAACCAGCCCTCTTATAAAAAAGCTATAAAAAATTTTGAACATCTATCTAATATCATAGAAGATACAGCTAAAAAAAATGTGGAAATAATATTTTTGCCAGAGTTATTTTTAACAGGTCCTATTACTCAAAAAAGACTTAAGGAAAATCCTGAGATTATAGAAGATAATCTTGCTGTCTTAGAGAAACTTAAGGCTTTAAGCGAGTTTTATTGTTGTAATATTATTGCAGGGCTTTTAGAAAAAAGATGTAATACTCTTTATAATAGTCTTTTTTTAATAAGGCCTGATAGAAGTATTGATGTTTATAGAAAATTACACCTCTTTAGTCCATTTAAGGAAGATAAGACCTTTAGGAAGGGTGATATTCCACCGCCAGTTTTTAAGATAAAAAAGCAAGATGGCCAAGATATTTTACTGGGACTTACTATATGTTTTGATATAAGGTTTCCAGAAATTTTTAGGTATTATGTGAAACATGGAGCAAAGCTTGTTTTTATAGCAAGTTGTTGGCCTAAAAAAAGAGAAGATCATTTAAAACTATTGTTAAAGGCTAGAGCTATTGAAAATCAGTGCTTTATTTTATGTTCAAATATTTGTGGAAAGATTGATAATGAGGACTTTGCAGGTTCAAGTAGTGTTATAACTCCTGCAGGAGATAATATAATTACCTTAGACGATAGAGAAGGTATGGGTACTACATGTTGTGATTTTTCTCTGGTATCAAAGGTAAGAAAGAGCTTTAGAAGTTTTTATACTACTAATATCTTTCAACAACGGCCGTGTTTTAAGGTCGTAACTATTGATGAACTTAAAGAAACCTGTTTAATTAGAAAACAGCTAGGTCAATGTTGTGTTTTTACTAATGGTTGTTTCGATATATTACATGCTGGCCATGTTGATTATCTAAGACAAGCTAGAGAGTTTGGAGATTTTTTAGTAGTTGGCTTAAATAGTGATAGCTCTGTTAGGAAGATAAAAGGTGATTCAAGACCTATAAATTCTGAGCTTGATAGGGCATTTGTATTGGCTTCTTTAAGCGTTGTTGACTATGTAGTGATTTTTGACGATCCGACTCCAATAAATCTAATTTCTAACATAAGGCCTGATGTCCTTGTAAAGGGAGCTGATTGGCCTGAAGAAAAGATTGTTGGTGCAAAAGAAGTAAAATCTTGGGGAGGACAGGTAAAAAGAATACCTTTATTAAAAGGAAGATCCACTACATCTA
>JAADDV010000118.1 GCA_013153795.1 Aquificota bacterium
ACGCAAGTAAGGAATACGTGCCTCACCCTCAGGAGAAGAAGCTCAACAAGCTTTCCGAAGAGAACATTAAAAGAATAGCGGAAGTATACAGAGACTTTAAGGAAGAGGAAGGCTTTTCAAGAATAGTAGATAAAGAAGAGATTAAGAAAAACGACTACAACTTAAATGTCTCTCTGTACGTCTCTCCGAACGAGGAAGAGGAAAGAATAAACCTTGAGGAGGAGTTTAAGAGACTGGAAGCTCTTAATGTTGAGTATGTTCAAAGATTTGAAAGGGTTAGGGAGTATATAACAGAGGTTCTCAAAGCTGAGGAGGAGAAAGCTTGAAAGATATAAAACAGGCTCCTTAGGAGGTTGACTAAATGAATAAAGAAAGCTATACTAATTATCACAACTATTCTCACAGGGAGGTTCCCCCTCCCGCGATTAACTATTCGGGGAGTTCCCCTCCCCATAGATTTTCTATATACTTGGATTTTGATAACATATATGGGGGGTGTTTGGACTACCTTGGCATAAGGGTGGATAAGCCTATTTCCAAGCTGCAGTTTAAAGTATTCTCCCAAGTGCTTGAGTGCTTTTTAGGTAAATTTCCTTTTTTGCTATCCAAAGGAGAGTGCGCATTTATAAAAGCTTTTGCAGAGTATGAAAACCTTCCTCATTCAAAAGCATTTAAGCCGGGTATTCAGATATTCCTTCATAACATAGGAATTAAACCTATAAGCCCCTTTGTGTCTTCCGGTAAAAGGAAAAATAAGAACGCTTCCGACATAGCACTTTCTTTAGAGGTAGTTAATGACCTGATTATTAAAAAGGTTCCTGTTGACTCTGTCGTAATCTGCTCTGGAGATATAGATTTTTACCCACTAATTTCGTGGATAAGAGAGCATATAAATAAGAGCATCTATGTAACATCGTTTTCAAAAAGAACAAGTCAGGTTTACAACAAAGTATTTGATTTCAGCGATAGTGAGAGGCTTATATGGCTTGATGACTTGCTGATTGAGTGCCTGCGATGCACCTTGAGGGATATCTTAGCTGATTTTAAAAATTACCTATTTGATAGCAAAGTTAGCTGGTTTAAGGAAAAAGTTGAGAAGTTCTTACCGGAAGAATACAACTCCATTAAGGATTTAGGGCAGAGAGAGCTAAATACATCAATAAAATTAGATGATAAGTGTAGAAAATTCAAGAAAAAGGTTTTAGAAGGACTAAGGAGTTGGCTAAAAAAGAACGAATACGCTTCTACAGGTCTTATTATTACCAACTGGCTTCCGAGATGGAATTTGGATTTAGATGAAGAGGAAGCCAACGAATGTTTAAAAGAACTTATAGAGAGCGGAGAGCTTGAAAGGGAAGGTTTTAGGTTTGAGGGTGAGGTAGAGGAAGGAAAGCCTGTGGGTGAGATAAGGAGGCTTGAAGATGTTTGAACAGCAAGTAAGCAATATAGAAAGAAGTTTGGTTCAATTCAAGGAAAACCCGCAATATAACCTTCACCATCCTTATTATCTTATTCCATTACAGCAAGTTCTTAGTATTTTGGAAGAAGATTTAGCCATACTTAAAGAGTTAAAGCCTGAAGATTTAAACTACTTATCTTGGTATTCAGCAAACAGCTTCAATAATAATGTAGCCTATCTAAAACAAGACTCTGGGCTTATTAATACTATCATTTCTGGGCTGTTGAACGATATATTAACACATCTTTCGTATATGATAAATAAACCAGTTAATAATTCCTACGCTAGTGCTCTAACTCAATCAGTTTTAAGACTCCATACAATTATTAAAGACTTTAGGCTTGACTTAGATGTCAAGCGTTTAGCAGGCGTTAGAGCAAAACTAAATGATGCCAATAGCTTCCTTAATAAAGCAAAAGAAGTTTTTCATGAAATTGATAATAAAAGACAAGAGCTTGAAGATGCACTTTCTCAACTGGAAGCATTCAAAGAGCAATTGTTAGCTCTCCAAGAGCTATATGAACAAATATCGGATTTAAATGAAGAATTGGGTAGATTAAGGAATACAAAAGAAAATATAGACGATGAATACCAAGACTTTCTGGCTAAGAAAGACGAAATAGATGAAGTGTATTCTAAAACCCAGCAGATACTACAGACAGTAGAAAACTTAAAAGAGGATTTTAGTAAAAAAATTGGAGAATATGAAGCATTTATAAACCAGTATAAAGAGGAAAAATTAAAGGTTCTTCAAGGTTTTGACAGCGAGATACAAAAAAGATATGAAGATTTAGACAAATACAAGAAGAGCCAGCAGGAGACTTTGGAGGATTTAATAAAAAGGGCAAAAGAAACCTTTGAATGGACAAGAGCCTCAGGAATGAGAGAAGTATTTGTAGAAAGAATAAGGGGATTAAGGTGGGAAGTATGGTTTTATTTTGGTGCATTCTTAATATCAGCAACTTTAACCCTTTTTGTATCCTTCTCAGCTATTTTTTATCCAAAGGCTTTTTTCCAACTTATAAATGCCATTCCTTTCATAAATTTAGATATTACCATTCAAGACACCATTAATAACAATGGATGGTTGCTCTTATTTATAAGAGCTGGAATTATAATACCTTTAATCTTTTTTACATATTTACTTTGGTCATCATTTTCTAAGACCAGAATGCTTATGGAAGAATATAGAAATAAGGAAATTCTTGCCCAGAATCTTATATTTGGTTCAAACATGCTGAGTGAAGATTTAGGATTAAAATCTGATAGAGTTGAAAATGAATTTGTAAAGCCCACAGTAGAAAAACTTTTGGAAGACCCTATAGAAAAGGTGTTTGGTAGGGGAAAGGGCAGAAAGTCGGAAGATACAATAGTTAAAAAACTTCTAGATGAATTTAAAGAGATAAAAACTTCTATGAAAAAGACTTTAGGAGAAAAATCAGATGGGCAAAGTTGAATTTTACAGGGAAAAGGAATTTAAAAAAACTGAAGTAGGGGAAATACCGAAGGAGTGGGAGGTGAGGAGATTGGGGGAGGTTGTGGAGAAAATTCAGTATGGTTATACTGGTTCCGCAATTTATCAAGGAAACTTTAAATTCCTAAGAATTACTGATATAAATAAAGAAGGATTATATATTAACTGGAATAAAGTTCCTTTTGTTTTTATTGATGAAAAAGAAGCTCAGGATTATAGACTTTCCATCGGTGATGTGGTAATTGCACGTATAGGTGCAACCACAGGAGCAAGTGCTATTGTTTTAGATGATGTTAAAGCTATTTTCGCTTCATATTTAATCAGGATTAAACCGTATAAAAACCTAAATCCTTTATTCTTATTTTACTTCACTAATAGTTCCACGTATTGGAGACAAATAAATCAGCAAAAAGAGGGTGCTTTAAAAAAAGGAATAAATACGAAGATATTAGCTAATATTTCCATCCCCCTCCCCCCTCTTTCTGAACAGAAAGCCATCGCAAAAGTCTTAAAAGACTTTGACGACCTTCTTGAAGTTATAGAGGAGAAAATAAAAACCCTTCAAAGGATTAAAAAGGGACTCATGGAAGTTTACTTTACTAAGGGAGTTTTTAAGCATAAAGAATTTAAGGATACGGAGATAGGAAGAATTCCGAAGGAGTGGGAGGTGAGGAGGTTGGGGGATAAGTGCATAATAGAGAGCGGAGGAACGCCAAACAGAAATGTAAAAGATTTTTGGAATGGAAATATAAACTGGCTTACCTCAGAAGTCTGTAAGAATAGTTTTATTTATGAGCATATTGTTAAAGAAAAAATAACAGAAGCAGGATTGAACAAATCCAATGCAAGACTTTTCCCACCAGATACTGTATTGATTGCACTTGTAGGAGCAACATTAGGAAAAGTAGCATATTTAACTTTTGAAAGTTGTACAAACCAGAATGTAGCTGGTATATACAGGTGTAAAGGAATATTTCCAAAATATTTGTTTTACTTCTTAAAACTTCTGAATCTAAAAGGTTTTTTTGTTGTAAAAGGGTATAAGGTTATGACTTTAAAATTCATTAAAAACCTCCTTATCCCCCTCCCCCCTCTTGAAGAACAAAAAGCCATCGCTGAGAGGCTCAAAACCATTGACGACCAGATAGAGAATCTGAAGAGTCAGAAGGAAAGCTTACAAAAAATAAAGAAGAAGTTTATGGACTTGCTGCTTACGGGGAAAGTGA
>JAADDV010000052.1 GCA_013153795.1 Aquificota bacterium
ATTGAAGATAAGTTAAATAAACTTCAAGAAAGCCTTCTTCCTGTAAAAGAAAAAGAAGGAACAATAACAGCAGAAATAAGAACATCATCTGATAAAAAGACAGAACTTGAGAAAGAGATAGAAAATCTAAAACAGACCCTTAAGGAACTGGCAAAGGAAAAGGAAGAAAAAATAAAAGAAGTTCTAAAAATAGAAGAAGAAATAAAAAAGTTTAAAGAAAAGCTTCCAGAAATAGAAAAACAGCTAGAAGAAGCAGAAAAGCATCTTGAAGAGAAAAACAAAAAACTAAAAGAGATTGAAATAGGAGGAAGTAAAGCAAAACTTGACCTTGGACAGGTTGAAAAAGAGGAAAAATCCTTAAAAGACCAGCACACATCTTTAGAAAAAGAAAAAATATCTCTGCAACATCAACTTCAAAAGACACTGGATAAAATAGAAGACTACAAAAAAGAGATAAAATCCCTTGAAGAAGAGATAGAAAAACTCAGAAAATCCCAAGCAAATATATCCTCTTTTACAAAAGACCAGGAAAGAAAACTAAAAAGCCTACACAGTGAGATAAACAGACTAAAGTTAAGAAAAGAAACATTAGAGAAAAAACTTAAAGAAAACAGAGAAAAAAGAGAGAAAAACTTCCAGCGCTTAGCAGAAGTTTTAGCCCAGCTTTCCCAGCTTAGAGAAGACAAAGTTGTTTCTGTCTTAAAAGATATTCCGGGCGTTTACGGACAAGTAGCAGACCTTATAGGACTGAAAGACCCTGAGCTTTTAAAAGCTATAGAATCAGCAGGAGGAGGCAGATTAAAAAATATCGTCGTAGAAGATGATAAAGTAGCAGAGGAATGTATAAAAGTTCTCAAAGAAAAAAGAGCAGGTAAAGCAACGTTTATCCCTTTAAACAGGATAAGAGTTTCAAAACCTATGAAACCGCCATTAAGAAGCGGCGTTTTAGGTCTTGCTGTTAATTTTGTTGATTATGACCCAAGAATAGAAAAAGCTGTTTTATATGTGTTTGGAGAAACAGTTATAGTAGACAGTTTTGATGCCGCTAGAGGACTTGGAATAGGGACATTTAGAATGGTTACCCTTGATGGAGATATATTTGAAAAATCAGGAACAATAACAGGAGGTTCAGACAGAGACAAAGGAGGTCTAATAGGAAGAGGTTCTTTAGAGCAGGAAAGGGAAAGACTTGAAAAGGAAGATGAAAGATTAAAAGCAGAAGAAGGAATGATAGAAGAAGAACTAAAGAAAATAGCCTTAAAACTCCAGGAAACAGAAAAAGAGATAATAAAACTTCAAAGTGAGAATCAATCAGTTTCAGAAAGAAAAAAAGAGATTGAAGATAAAATAAACACAAGTATAAACAGGATAAACATCCTTGAAGAGGAGATAATAAACCTCAAGAAGAAACAGTTTGAAATAGAAAATAAACTTGAAAACATAGAAAAACAGCTAAAAGAGAATGAAACCCTCCTTGAAACAGTTGCAAGAAAGAAAAAAGAGATTCTTGAGAAACTAGAAAATCAGGGACTGCATAAACTAAGAAAAGAATGGGAAGAAGCCACAAAATATGTTTATTCTTTAAGAGAGAAAAAGGCAGAACTGGAAAACCAGATAGAAAGACTAACAGACAGACTGGAAAACTCACTGAAAGTAAGGATTTTCCAGATAGAAAATGAAAAACTAAAAATAGAAGACCAGATAAAACAAAAAACAAAACAAACCCAAGAACTTAAAGAAAAAATAGAAAACCTATCAAAACAACTTTCAGACCTGTGGAAAGGATTAAAAGACAAAGAAAAAGAAAGAGACCAGCTTTTAGACAAACTACAGGAACTTAAAAGTCAGTTAAAACTTCTAAGAAAAGAAGAGGAAGAAATAAACAAGCAAATAACATATCTTTTAGAAGATAAAGGAAAACTAGAGCAAAAAGTTGAAGACTTAAAAGAAGAAATATCTATCCTAAGAGAAGAATATACAGGAGAGCCAATAGAAGGAGATTTAAAAGCCTTAGAAAAAGAGCTTAATCAGCTTGTAGAAAAAAGACAGAAAATAGGAGCTGTAAACCAAAAGGCTTTAGAAGATTACGAAGAGATAAAAAATAGATATGAAGACTTGAGCCAAAAACTAAAAACCCTAACAGAAGAGAAAAAATCTATAGAAGAGCTTATAGAAAGTCTGGAAGAAAAGAAAATAAAAGCCTTTATGGAAGTTTATGAAGCTGTAAATAAAAACCTTGGAAAGATATTCAAAAGGCTATCCCCTGGCGGAAAGGCTTACCTTGAGATAGAAAATGAAGAAGACCCATTATCTGGAGGTATTCTTTTAAAAGCAAAACCAAGAGGAAAAGATGTCAAAAGACTTGAGATAATGTCTGGAGGAGAAAAAACTCTTACAGCTTTAGCCTTCCTTTTTGCAGTTCAGCAGTATAGACCTGCGCCGTTTTATTACTTTGATGAGGTTGATGCTCACCTTGATGATGCCAATGCAAGAAAAATAGCAGAGCTTATGAAGGAACTTTCAAAAGAAGCTCAGTTTATAGTAGTAACCCTAAGGGACACTATGGCAAGCTATGCTGATAGACTTATTGGAGTTTCTGCAAGAGATGGAATATCTAATATTTATACTCTTGATATAAAAGATATTTTCCAAGAAGAAACAGCATTAGCCAAATAAAAAGCTATAGAGATATATCATTATCTCTTTAAGAAAAGGAAGTTTTTCTATAAAATTTAAAAGCCATCTAACATTCTGAGGTCAAAGATGCCATATCGTTTATATCAGGAGGAAAAACAAAAAGCTGTTAATATTCTAAATGATATTAAAGTAAAACTTTATCAAAGAGGCTGGTTCCCAGCTACAAGTGGAAATCTTTCATACAAACTTCATGATGAACCTCTTTATTTTGCAATAACAAGTAGTGGAAAAGATAAAGGAACAGTAACCCATGAAGATGTTATTTTTGTGGATAAGGATGCAAAGCCTATAGAAAAAACTCGTCTAAAACCATCTGCAGAAACAAAAATTCATTCTCAGATATACCAGAAAACAGATGCTGGTTGTGTCATACATATTCATACTGTAAACAATAATTTTGTTTCTCAGGTTTTCTTTGAGGAAGGCTATGTGCCTTTAAAAGATATGGAAATGATAAAAGCTCTTGATATATGGAAAGAAGATGCCTTTATAAAAGTTCCTATTATTGAAAACTGGTTTGACCTTGATAAACTTGCGGAAGAAGCAGGGAAATCAATAAATCCAGAGGTTCCAGGATTACTTATAAGAAATCATGGAATATATGCCTGGGGTAAAAATGAGTTTGAAGCAAAAAGACATATAGAAGCTTTTGAATTTATGTTTGAATACATGAAGGATATGATGCTTTTTAAAGGTAGCAAAGATATTTTTAGTAAATAGAGATATATAAAAATGTAAATACTTCAAGTAAGAAAATACCTCAAAATTATTTATTAAGAATATATAGAAAAGGGAATTATATATGTATAACATAGTATAAAGTTTAGGAGGTAAAAAAATGCCAAAAATAGTTTTTAGGGATACAGGAGAAACTATAGAAGGAGTAGAAGCTGTAAAAGAATTTTTAGAAAAATATGGTGTTACATATGAAAGATGGGGTGTTGAAAGGCTTCCAAAAGAACTTAGGGAAAATTATGAGCTTACAGAAGAAGAACAACAGGCAATAATAGATGCTTACAAAGAAGAGCTTGAAAAACTTAAAAAAGAGAAAGGGTATGTAACAGAAGATATAGTTGTTTTATCAGACAAAACTCCTAATCTTGATGCACTTATGGAGAAATTCAAAAGAGAACATCATCACATAGATGATGAGGTAAGATTTGTCGTTGATGGAAGCGGAATATTTCCAATAAAAATAGAAGGGAGAATAGCTGAAGTTCATGTAGGACCGGGAGATTTAATAGTTGTTCCAGCAGGTGCAAGACACTGGTTTGAGCTTGATGAACAAAGAAAAATAAAATGCATAAGAGTCTTTAAAACTCCTGCTGGATGGGAAGCTATATATAATGAAAATGAAAAGGCTACAATGAATGACTGATTTTAAAAAAGAAGATATAGAGCTTAAAAAGATAGAAGTTGA
>JAADDV010000048.1 GCA_013153795.1 Aquificota bacterium
CAAATTTCCTAGGAATTACTTTTTCTGATGTAAAAACTATTTTTACAGGTATCGGAATTTCTATTTTTATAACAGCTGTTTATTTTTATTTTTTCCATCTGTTTAGACATATTAAAGATTTATGGAATGACAAACTTCTTTTTTATTTCTTTGGGATATCTGGATTTTTAATATTTTTAGTTTTTTCTTTATTTTTTTATCCAATAATAACGCATATTTTTCCAAGTCTTGAAGTTTTAGCAAATATTAAAGCTTTAGCTTTACTTTCTCTTATTATCTTAATCTTAGGTTTTTTTGCAAATCCAAATATTATTTCTTTACATAGATTTTATAGAATGAGATTAAAAGATACTTTCTTAGAAGGAAATGATTTTTATCTTCATGAGTTTTTAGATAAAAAAATTCCTTATCCTTTAATAAATACGACATTAAATATAAGTGGAGATAAAAGATTAGCTGGGAAAAAAAGTTTTGATTTCTTTCTTCTTTCTCCTTTATTTTGTGGGTCTAAATTAACTAAATATGTTCAAACCAAAGAAAGTTATTATGGAAAAATGCATGTTTCAACAGCAATAACTATTTCAGGAGCAGCTATAAATCCTATGATGGGAATTTATACAAATAGAATACTATCTTTTCTTATAACTTTGTTAAATGTTAGATTAGGTTATTGGGCTGATAATCCTCTCTTTTATAAGAAAAATAACTTCTTAGCTAGATTAGCTAGATTATTATCTAATGATGATATTGTTTTTTGGCCTTATTACAATCTTATGAGTATGTTTGGAAAAGCAACATTAGATAGATTAAAAATAAACCTTTCAGATGGAGGACATATAGAAAATTTAGGAGCTTTTGAACTACTAAGAAGAGAATGTGGTCTTGTTTTGGTTGTAGATGCAGGAGTAGATAAAGATTATCAGTTTGAGGATTTTAAAAATTTTGTTCTTAGAGCGACAAATGAGCTAGGAGTTGAAATTTCTTTTGATGAAGATGAAAAACTAGAAAAAGTTATAAAACCTTCTCCATCAGAAGCTTTTAGTAAAAGAAACTTTGCTGTAGGAAAAATAAAATATAAAAATGGAAAGGAAGGAATTCTTGTTTATGTTAAAACTTCTTTAACAAGAGATGCTTTTTCAGAAGAAGAAAAAATAAAAGGAAAAAGTAAAAAACCAACATATTTAGATTATAAAAGGTATCATCCTGATTTCCCTCATGAATCTACTTTAGACCAATCTTTTGACCCTCTTCAGTGGGAAGCATATGAGATGTTAGGTGAAGATATTGCAAAAAGATTTCTTCATGAAATAGAAAATAATCCAAAATACGAGAAGATAAAAAATTTACTCTTTAAATAAAATTCACAAATTTTTCAAATATAATATGGCTAAATATAGACTCTTTATTTCATAAAATACTAATTTTGAGGAAAATAAAACTATGGAATATGGTGCATATATCATTCCTCAGGACGTTGAGGTTTATAAAGTTGTTTTTTCAGACCCTTTTAAAGAACCTGTTGTTATAACTGATGAAGAGCAGTTTAAAAAACTTATATCAACTTTAAAATCTGAAGGGAATATAGATGATGCAAAAAAACTTACAGACCAGTGGGTAAATTTACATAAAAAAACCTTCAAAATAAATTATAAAGGAAAGTTTTTAAATCTTGGAACAAAAACAGCTGTTATGGGGATTTTAAATATAACCCCAGATTCTTTTTCTGATGGAGGAGAGTTTTTTCATGTTGAAAAAGCTGTAGAGCATGCAGCAAAAATGCTTGAATATGGAGCAGATATAATAGATGTTGGTGGGGAATCTACAAGACCAGGAGCTACTCCTATCCCTGTAAAAGAAGAATTAAATAGAGTTATACCAGTAATAAAAGCTTTAAGAAAAGAACTTGGAAATAATTTTTTAATTTCTATAGATACATATAAAGCAGATGTTGCAAAAGCTGCAGTAGAGGAAGGAGCAGATATTATAAATGATATAAGCGGGATGAGTTTTGACCCTAAAATGGCCGATACTGTAGCACAGCTAGATTGTCCTATTGTTGTAAATCATATAAAAGGAAATCCTCAAAATATGCAAAAAAATGTTTATTATGACGATGTAATGCAGGAAATAATTTCTTTTTTAGACAATCAGATTTCATATGGAATAGAAAAAGGAATAAGAAAAGACCGTTTTATAGTAGACCCAGGAATAGGTTTTGGAAAAAACATAGAACATAATATAGAGATAATAAAAAGACTAAAAGAGCTAAAAGTTTTAGGGTTTCCTATTCTTATTGGTATTTCTAGAAAATCCTTTTTAGGCAAAATTTTAAAAAATTTCTTAAAAAAAGAAGAAGTTCTTCCAAAAGAAAGATTATCAGGAGGTCTTGCAGCAACAGCAATTGCTGTTTTAAATGGGGCTCATATTGTAAGAACTCATGATGTTAAAGAAACTGTAGAGTTTCTAACGATATTAGATACTATACGGGGATATAAGCTTGTTTGAGAATTTTCAGTGGATACTTGATGTAATACAGTCTATAAGATGGAATGATATTTTAGATATCCTTATAGTATCCACAATTATATACTATCTTCTTAAGTTTCTTATTGGAACAAGAGGCTGGCAGATTCTTATTGGTATTTTTCTAATTCTCTCTGTTTGGCTTTTAGCTAGAGTTTTAGAACTTAGAACTGTCCAATGGATTTTTGATAATTTATGGAGTGTAGGAATCTTTTTGATAATTGTTCTTTTTCAGCCTGAGCTTAGAAGAGGTCTTGCTAAACTTGGAGAAACAGGAATATTTAGAAATCTTTTCCTATCTAGAAAAAAAGCTGTTGATGAAGTTATAAGAGCAGCAACATTTTTAGCTGAGAGAAAAATAGGAGCTTTAATAGTTTTTGAAAGAACTATAGACCTTGATAACTATACTGAAGGTTGTGTAAAGATAAATGCAGATATTTCTATAGAGCTTCTTATTTCTATATTTTTACCTCAGTCTCCTTTACATGATGGAGCTGTTATTATTAGAGACCAAAAAATTGCTATGGCAAGGTGTTTCCTTCCCTTAACTATAAATCCTAATATTCCAAAAAATATAGGCACCAGACATAGAGCAGGTATAGGAATTTCAGAAGAAACAGATGCAGTAGCACTTATTGTTTCAGAAGAAAGAGGAGAAATATCTTTAGCAGTAGATGGAAAACTATATAGAAACTTAGACTCACTTACATTAAAGAAAAAACTAATGGAATTGCTAGAAGTAAAACCTACAACAAAATATGAAAAACTTAGAAAAAAAATCAATAAATTTTTTGAAAAATTAAAATCAGAATAAATTTTAAAATAGTTATCGAAACTACTCAAAATATAAAAATATCAAAGAAAGTCAAAAAATTTGTTAAAAGTCTTTAAACTTTAATTTAAATATAAATAGTCTTTAGAAAAATAGGAGGCTTTTATGAAAAAAATTTTTTCAATTTTATTTTCAAATTTACCTTTAAAACTTCTTTCTCTTTTAGTAGCTTTTCTTTTATGGCTAAATATTACCAGCATGCAAAAAAGTAAAATTGAATTTTATACTCCTATAGAAGTCAGAAATGTTCCAGAAAATATAATTATCACCAAAATAAAACCTGATAAAGTTCTTGTTATTATTGAAGGATATAAAGGAACTTTATCAACTATTGATATTTCAGATATAAAAGCTTATGTAGATGGTAAAAAAATAAAACCTGGAAACAATGTTTTAACAGTTCAGGTTGAAATACCAACAGGTTTAAAACTTATTGGAGTAAGACCTAAAACAATTATTGTAAAAGCTATTGAAGAAAAGAAAAAAGGGGAGTCTTAAGCTCCCAAAAATCTGCGGAAGAAGAGGCTTAGAAGGGTAAGATGGAACGTTAAAAGAGAGCCCTCCCTAGTTAGCATATACTAACTCAATTATAGAAATTAAATTTTTAAAAATCAATTGTGTTAATATATTGAAAATTTTTTATTAGGAGGTAATGATGCAGGGCGGTGGTGGAATGGAAAGTCTTATAAGTGCTTTTATATGGATGATTATTCTTATTGCTATTTTTTATTTTCTTTTATACAGACCTCAGCAGCAACAAAGAAAAAAACATGAAGAGTTTTTAAAAAATCTTAAAAAAGGAGATAAAGTAGTAACAACAGGTGGTATTATAGGAGAAGTAAAACAAATAACAGAAAAAACAGTTACTCTTAAAGTTTCAGAAGGAACTTTAATAAAGTTTATCAAATCTGCTATAGCCAGCTATTATCAGGAAGAAGAAAATAATAAGGAGAATAAGGAATAATCTATGGAAAGGCTTGTAGAAAAAGCAGAAACCTTAATGGAAGCCCTTCCTTATATAACAAAATTTCGTGGAAAAACTTTTGTAATTAAATATGGTGGAAATGCTATGGCGAAAGCTGACCTAAAAACAGCTTTCGCCCAAGATATACTCCTTTTAAAATATATAGGAATAAATCCTGTTATTGTTCATGGTGGAGGTCCTCAAATAGGTGAAGTTTTAAAACGAATGGGTCTGGAAAGTAAGTTTGTTGGTGGTCTTAGAGTTACAGATAAAGAGACAATGGATGTTGTTGAGATGGTTTTAGGAGGACTAGTAAATAAAAATATTGTAATGCTTATAAATAAATATGCTGGAGGCCATATTAGAGCTGTAGGCCTGACAGGTAAAGATGGTGGATTAATAAAGGCAAAAAAATTAGATGTAGAAGAATATTTTAAGAAAATAGGAGATTTTGTTCCTACAGAGCTTTTAGACCTTGGTCATGTAGGAGAAGTTGAGTATATAGATACACAGATTTTAAAACATCTTGAAGAGGATAACTATATTCCTGTCGTTGCTCCTATAGGATTTGATAGAGAAGGAAACGCTTATAATATAAATGCTGATTTTGTAGCCTCAGCTATAGCAGGCGCTTTAAAAGCTGAAAAAGTTTTATTTTTAACAGATATAGATGGTTTAAAAGATGAAAACGGAAATACTATCTCTTCTATAAATATTTCTCAAATAGAGAAACTTATAGAAGAAGGTGTTATTAAAGGTGGTATGATACCTAAAGTTAAAGCCTGCATAGAAGCTTTAGAAAAAGGAGTAAAAAAAGCTCATATTCTAGACGGGAGAGTGCCTCACTGTGTTTTACTTGAAATCTTTACAACCCAAGGGATAGGCACTGAAATCACAACCTAAAGTGGAAAAAAACTTGAAAATAGGTGATGCCTTAAAAAGGGCTTCCCAGATTTTGAAAGATGCAAAAATAGAAACTCCCATAACAGATAGCCAGCTTTTATTGTCTTTTCTCTTAAAAAAACCTAGATGGAAACTTATAACTGATAGAAATGAAAAACTTCCAGAAGAAATTCAACTTCAATATTTCCTACTTATAAAGAAAAGAGCAGAAGGTTATCCTGTTGCCTATTTGACAGGAAAAAAATATTTTTATGGAATTGAGTTTGATGTAGAAGAAGGAGTCCTTATACCGCGGCCAGAAACAGAAATTTTAGTGGAAGAAGTTTTAAAGAAATTGCCTAAAAAAGATAAAGTTCATGGGTTAGAAATTGGTATAGGGTCAGGTAACATTTCTGTTTCTTTGTTAAAAAATAAAAGCAATTTAATAATGACAGGTGTTGATATTTCAGATAAAGCTCTTCAAATTTCTACTAGAAATGCTATAAAACAGGGAGTAATAGACAGATTTTTTATTAAAAAAAGTAATCTTTTCGAAAATATAGATAAAAAACTAAAATTTGATTTTATTATCTCAAATCCACCTTATATATCTGTAGAAGAATACAAAACCCTTTCTAAAGAAGTAAAAAAAGAGCCTATCGAAGCTCTAGTTGCGGATAAAGATGGCCTTGCCTTTTACGAAAAGATAATATCTTTTGGCACAAAATTTTTAAAAGATAATGGTTTTTTTGCATTTGAAATAGGCCATAAACAAGGAGAAAAAGTAAAAAAACTTTTAGAAAAAAAAGGATTTAGGTCGAAAATATTAAAAGATTTACAAAACCTACCAAGAGTAGTAATAGGAGAAAAAAATGATTAAAAAAGGGTTAGAATTGAGAGAATTTTTAGAAATTGAAGGTGGACACAATTTATCAGGAACTATTGAAGTATCCGGCGCAAAAAATGCAGCCCTTCCAAATATGGCTGCTACAATTCTCACAGAAGAAGAAGTTATATTAGAAAATCTTCCTATGCTTTTAGATGTTTTTACAATGAAAGATTTGTTAAGGTTTATTGGTTTTGAAATACAAAAAAAAGACACAGGTGTTTATATTTTTAAACAAAACACAGTCAACTCTTTAGTTGCTCCTTATGACCTTGTAAGCAAAATGAGAGCTTCTATTCTTGTTTTAGGTCCAATGCTTTCAAGGTTTAAATATGCCAAAGTTGCTCTTCCTGGTGGATGCTCTATTGGAACAAGGCCTGTAGACCTACATCTTAAAGCTTTAGAAAAAATGGGAGCTCATATAAAAGTTGAACACGGATACATTATTGCTCGAGCTTATAATGGATTAAAAGGAGCTGAAATAAACTTTGAAAAAATAACTGTTACAGGAACAGAAAATATAATGATGGCAGCTGTTTTAGCTGAAGGACAAACAATTATAAACAATGCTGCAAAAGAACCAGAAGTAGTAGACCTTGCTAAAATGCTGAAAAAAATGGGAGCTGATATTCAGGGAGAAGGAACTTCAAGAATTATAATAAATGGTGTAAAAAAATTAAAAGGAACAAACCATAAAATAATACCAGATAGAATAGAAGCAGGAACATTTGCTGTTTTATCTGCTCTTTTTGATGGAAATATCATAATTAAAAACTATCCAAATCAGTATTTAAAATATGTGAATAAAGTTTTTAGAAAAATAGGTATTCATATTATTCCAATTGGTGAGAATGAAGTTATAGTTAGAAGAGAAAAAAACTTAAGACCTGTTTCTATACAAACTAAAGAATATCCATTCTTTCCTACTGATTTACAGGCTCAATTTATGACCCTTTTATCTATAGTCAAGGGAGTTTCTAAAATTACAGAAAATATTTTTGAAAACAGGTTTATGCATGTTCCTGAGTTAAAAAGACTTGGAGCTGATATTAAAGTTGAAAACAGAACTGCTTTTATAAAAGGTGTTAAGAAATTAACTGGAGCTGAAGTTAAAGCAACTGATTTAAGAGCAAGTGCTGCTATGGTTTTAGCTGGACTTATAGCTGAAGGTAAAACACGTATTTACGATATATACCATCTGGATAGAGGTTATGAAAATATCGATATAAAACTTAAAAATCTTGGAGCTAAGATTTATAGAGGTGTTGTTGAAAAGGAAATCTAAATTTCTTTATTGCAATAATATCAATATATATTATAATATTACAATCATAATATTCTAATATCGTAAAAAGGGTGATAAAATGGAGTATGAAGCAATAGAAAACGAGAAGTGGCAAGATGAAGAATTTTTAGAGGAAAATGCAGATTTATTAAAAGCACTTGCTCACCCTAGTAGATTAAAAATAATAGGTTTTTTAAGTAGTGGAAAAAAATGTGTGAAACATATCTGGGAAGCTTTAGACCTGCCTCAACCTAACGTATCCCAACACTTGTCTGTATTGAGGAATAAAGGTATACTAGGTTATAAAAGAGAAGGTTCAATAGTTTGTTACTATATCAAGAACAAAAAAGCTTTAGAAATATATAAGCTATTATTAAAGGAGGATAAATAACATGGCTGGAAAGGTATGTATAGCAAATGAACAGAACTGGGAGCAAGAAGTATTAAATTCTGATGTTCCAGTTTTAGTTGATTTCTGGGCACCATGGTGTGGACCTTGTAGATTAATCGCACCTATTATAGAAGAGCTTGCAGAAGAGTTAGAAGGAAAAGCAAAAATATGCAAGCTCAACACAGATGAAAATCCAAACATAGCTATGAGATACGGAATTAGAGCTATCCCAACAATTATGGTGTTCAAAAATGGACAGGTTGTTGATACTAAAGTTGGTGTTCAACCAAAAGAAGTGTTAAAGAGCCTTCTTGTTTAAGGTGATTAATTGGAAGTAGAAATACACCCTACAGCAATTGTTTCACCTAAAGCAAAGTTAGGGGTCAATGTTAAAGTTGGCCCTTTTTCTATTATTGAAGATGAAGTTGAGATAGGAGATAACACAGAAATTTCCTCAAATGTAAAAATCAAAAACTTTACCTCAATTGGTTCAAACTGTAAGATTTTCGAAGGTTCAGTAATTGGAAATATTCCTCAGCATTTAGGTTTTAAAGGCGAAGAAACATATGTTCAAATTGGAAATAATGTGACTATTAGAGAATACTGCACTATACATAGAGGAACATCTTTTGATGATGGTATTACAAAAATAGAAGATAATACATATCTTATGGCTTATGTACATATAGCTCATGATTGTAAGGTAGGACATGACACTATACTAGCTAATGCTGTAACACTGGCTGGGCATGTAAAGGTTGGAAACTACGTTTTTATAGGTGGTCTTACACCTATTCATCAATTTTGTAGAATTGGTGATTATGCTATGGTAGGTGGAGCTTCAGCAGTAGATAAAGATGTGCCTCCATTTACCAGAGCATCAAAAAACCATGTTCTTTTATACGGGTTAAATCTTGTTGGTTTAAAAAGAAGAGGTTTTACATCTGAGCAAATAAAACTTTTAAAAGAAGCATATCGCATTCTTTTTAGAAAAGCTCCAACTTTAGCTGAAGGAATAAAAGAAGTAGAAGAAAAACTTCCACAAACTCCTGAAATAAAACTTCTTTTAGATTTTGTAAAAACAACCAAAAGAGGAATAGCTCCTGAGGCATCTAAAAGAGGATGAACAAAATAGGTCTTATAGCAGGAGCTGGGGAATTACCTGTTGTATTTGCAAAAGAAGTTTCTCAAAAAAAAATTCCTCTTGAAATATTCGCTTTTAAAAAAATTTCTGATAAAAAACTCAAACAGTATGCTCCTGTAAAATGGTTTCATTTTGGGGAAGCTCAAAAGCTCATAGATTCTATGAAAAAAGCCAATGTAAAAGATGTTGTAATGCTAGGAAAAATAGAACATTATTCATTAATCTTTTCTTTTCATAAACTAGACAAAAAGGCAAAAGATTTTTTCTCTTCATTAAAAGATAAAAGAGCAAAATCTATTTTAGAAGCGGTTATAAAGGAACTTGAGAATGAAGGATTTTCATTTATTGACCCATCTCCTTATTTATCTTCTTTACTTGTCAAAGAAGGTCTATTAAACAGTATAAAACCAGAAAAAGAATTTTTAAAAGATGCTGAGTTTGGATTAAAAATAGCAAAAGAAATAGCCCAGCTTGATATTGGACAAACAGTAGTCGTAAAAAATGGAATTGTCATAGCTGTAGAAGGGATAGAAGGGACAGATAAGTGTATTATTAGAGGTGGAAAGCTAGGTGGAAAAGAAACAGTAGTTTGTAAGGTAGCACGAAAAAACCAAGATATGAGATATGATGTTCCAGTAATAGGTCCCAAAACTTTAAAAAGTATGAAAAAAGCAAAAGCTAAAGTCTTAGCTGTTGAAGCTGGAAAAACGTATCTCTTAGAAAAGGAAAAATTTATTAAACTAGCTGATAAGTATAAAATATCAGTTATAGGTTTTAACCTTTCATAAAGGCAGTGCAGAAAACTGCACTACCTTTAAAATTTCTTAAAAGTTATTAAATACAGTTAAATCAAAAATATAAACTCCATCTTTTGTTCCAACGAATACTAAACCACTTCCTTCTTCAACACAATAAGGATTTTCATTCATTTTGATATTTAAAATAGCTTTTTCAAGTTTCTGTATATTCTGCAAGTCTACTATATACAACCCTTCGTAAAAAAGAGGTATATAAAGAGTGTTATTTTTTATACGTATTGAGAATATATAATCTTCATCCCAACTTAGAATAGTTAAAAGCTCTGGTTTTATACGATTTTTAATATCAAAAATATATACTTTTCCTTCAAATTCAGAAAAAGCAAGTTTATCCTCTTTTACTTCTAAATCTGAAAGTTCTTTTACTGTTTGATAAGAAAATTTTTCTTCTAAAGATGAAATATCTATTACTTTTAGGCTTTTTTTACATAAAACATAAGCAATATTTTCTTTTAAAGCAGCATCTAAAACAGTCCCGCAAGGTTTATGGGTTAAAAGCTCTACTGGGTTTTGAGGATTTTTTACAGAATAAATTGAAAAACCATGGATTCCATTTGCAGTAATAACTAAATCATTATCTGCAACTTCTATACTTTGAGCATTTGGCACATCGTCTATAAGCTCACCAGGATAAAAAATAGATAATAAATTTGGAGTAAAAGGAGTTGAAACATCAACTATTTTAAAACCTTCAGATAGGTTTGCTATAAAAAGAAGGTTATCTTTTACATCTAAATTCCATATCCAGTCAAAAGTTGCAAAACTAGAGTATAAAAAGGTTTCAAGAGGATTAGAAACATCATAAATATGCATTCCATAAGGAGAGCCTATAAATAGGACTCTATTATTTTCTCTTATTTTAAAAGCAAAACCAGAAGGAACAAAACCTATAGGCACAGGTTTTAATTCAAAGATAGGAGGAAATTTAGAATTTTCATAAATTCTTTCAACTAAAATATCAAGTTTAGATAAAATAACCTGTCTTAAATATTCTTTATGAACAACAGGGTCAAAAAGAAGAAGGTCTTCTTTATTAATAATTCCATCTC
Source organism: Aquificota bacterium (assembly GCA_013153795.1). Classification (GTDB taxonomy): domain Bacteria; phylum Aquificota; class Aquificia; order Aquificales; family Hydrogenothermaceae; genus JAADDV01. The sequence continues at coordinate 10,775 of JAADDV010000048.1, forward strand.
CGTTGATATCTCTTGAAAGAATATCTTGTGAAACAGTATTAAGTTTTCTTAAGAAACTTTCTTTTTCAAAAGAGTATGTAAAATCATAAGCTAACATTTCATATGCTAACTCTGTAGCTAAAGAAACAGTTAGTTTTCCATCAAGAGATTTTATATCTTTACCTAAAGCAAAAACTCTTATAGTTCCTTTGTTTTTTGTTGGTTTTTTATCTTTAATCCCATCATCATTTGAATCCCAGTCTAAGCCACCAGAAACTTTTATAAGAAAAAGATCATTATCAGAGATATTATCTATTTTTATTAAAAAATTTCCTATATCCTCAAGTAAATATCCATCTGTTGTTTTTTCAGTATGATGTAGGACAAGGGAACCATCATCTAAAACTTTAAATATTTCAACATCAGCTCCTGCTAAATTTCCTAGTTTAGCTTTTGCAGAAATATATTCTCCATTTCCATCTCCACAGGAAAAAAGAATGATAAAAGCAAAAAAAGACAATATTCTATAAAACATGATTATCCCCTCCCTAAAGAAAATCTGAAATTAATTTTCAGGTATAAGGGAAAGAAGAAGGTCTCTATCTACAACTGCTGTTCCTATTTCTCCAACAACATAACCAGCAGCATAGTTAGCTAAAGAAGCACTTTCTTCCCATGTTCCACCGCTTGCTCTTGCTAAAGCAAGAACAGATATAACAGTGTCCCCAGCTCCTGTTACATCAAAAACTTTTCTTGCTTTTGCAGGTATTTTTGTTATTTTTCCATTTTCAAACAGAGCCATTCCTTCGGCTCCTAAAGTAATAAGAAGCTGTTTCATTTTTAATTTTTTCATTAAATATTTTCCTAATTCTTCTATTTCCATATTTCTTGGTAAACCTGCTAGCTCAAAAGCTTCTTTTTTATTTGGTGTCATAATTGTGATTTCTTCATATAAATGAACATTAGAAGGTTTAGGGTCAACAAATACCGGTTTTCCTGTATTTTTTAAAAAGTTCATAATTTTTTCAGTAATTACCCCTTTTCCATAATCAGAAACAACAATAATGTCTATTTTTTCTATTATTTCTTTTATCTTCTCTATAAGATTTTCTTCTATTTTAGAATCAAGATTATCTCTATTTTCTCTATCTATTCTCATTAACTGTTGACTTACTGCTATAATTCTTGTTTTTTCTGTTGTTGGTCTTGAAGTATCTTTTACTAAGATAGGATTGATATTTTTTTCTTTTAGTAGCTGCTCTAAAATTTTTCCATTTTCATCATCACCAATAACTCCTGCTATAAATGCATTTCCATCTAAAGCTGAAATATTCCATGCAACATTACAAGCACCACCAAGATTTACTGTTTCCTTTTTTACATCAACAATAGGAACTGGTGCTTCAGGAGAAATTCTTTCTACTTCTCCCCATAAATACTTGTCTAATATAAGGTCTCCAACAACTAAAATGTTTGTTTGAGGAAATTTTGATAAGATTTTTTGCGCCGTGGTCTTTGCTATCATAAATAAACCCCCTCTATTATTTTTATTTAAAATTTTGTTATTTTATGAAAGTAATTAAATACTAAGGAGAGATAGATGAAAATGCAAGCGCTTTTTTATGAGAAACATGGTTCATATGAAAATATAAAAACTGGAGAATTCCCTATCCCAGAAATAAAAGAAAATGAAGTTCTAGTAAAAGTCAAAGCTTTCTCATTAAACCATTTAGATATATGGATTATGGAAGGAAAATACCCAGTCCCTATCCCAATGCCTCATATATTTGCGTCAGACGCAGCAGGCATAGTAGAAAAAGTAGGGTCTATTGTTGAAAATGTAAAAGAAGGAGACGAAGTTATTGTATACCCAGGACTATCCTGTGGATACTGTGAAAAATGCCTATCAGGAAAAGACAATCTATGTGATAAATTCTCAATTTTAGGAGTTTTAACAGACGGAGTTTCAGCCCAGTATGTCAAAGTCCCTGCTGTAAATGTTTTCAAAAAGCCTAAAGAGCTTTCTTTTGAAGAAGGAGCAAGTATAGGAATAACCTATACAACAATGTGGCATTCCCTTGTTACAAGAGGAAAAATAAAATCCGGAGATATAGTTCTTATCCATGGAGGGGGAAGCGGAGTAGGAACAGCTGGAATCCAAATAGCAAAGATGTTTGGAGCAACTGTTATAACAACAGTAGGAGATGATTGGAAAATCCAGAAAGCAAAAGAGATAGGAGCAGATTTTGTCATAAATTATAAAAAGGAAAATTTTGTAGAAGCTGTAAAAAATATAACAGATGGAAAATTGTGTGATATTGTTGTTGACCATATAGGGCAGGAAACTTTTCAGGATTCTATAGAATGTGCTAAAAAAGGAGGAAAAGTAATCACATTCGGCGTTACAACAGGAGCAGAGCCTACAGTGAACCTAAGAAAAATATTTGGAAAAAACCTAGATATACACGGCGTATATATGGGAACAAAAGGAGAAGTTGCTCACTATATGAAATTTTTCCCAGAAAAACTAAAACCTGTTATAGACAGTGTTTTTCCATTTGAAGAAGCAAAAAAAGCTTATGAAAAACTCTTAAGCAGACAGTTTTTTGGAAAAATAGTGGTAAAGGTAGACTAAAGTGGAAAATATTCTTGAGGTAAAAAATCTAACAGTAAAACTTAATGGAAAAACTATACTAGAGGATATTAATTTTTCTGTTAAAAAAGGAGAAACCCTTGCTATTGTAGGACCAAATGGTGGGGGAAAAACTACCCTTTTAAAAACAATTCTTGGTTTTATTGAGCCAACAAAAGGGTATGTAAGGCTTTTAGGTCTTCCTCCTAAACAGGCAGTTAAAACAGGAAAAGTAGGATATCTTCCTCAAAAAAATAATGTTCCTAAAAAATTTCCTGTTTCTGTTTTAGATGTTGTTTTATTTGGACTTGTAAACAGTAAACTTCCTAAGAAAAAGCAAATAGAAAAAGCCTTAGAATACCTTGACTATGTAGGAATGTTAGAATTTAAAGATTATCCTTTTAGTGATTTATCTGGTGGGCAACAACAAAGAGTTTCAATAGCACGAGTGTTAGTAGCAGAGCCAGAAATTATTTTTTTAGATGAGCCTTCAACAGGGATTGATATGGTTGCTCAGGAAAGTTTTTATGAGTTTCTAAAACATCTTAAAGAAACTAAAGGATTAACTATCGTTATGGTTACTCATGATGTAGGAGTTGTTGCTAAATTTGTTGATAAAATCGCAGGTTTAAATAGATACCTTCATTTTTATGGTCATCCCAAAGACTTCTTCAAAAAAGAAATACTTGAAAAACTTTATGGTTCAGAAATAGAGCTTATTGTTCATGCTGAAGAATGCGTAGCCTGTGAACATTTTAAATTTAAAATTGGAGATAAAAAATGTTAGATATACTACAAATACCTTTTATACAGAATGCTATTGTAGGAGGTTTATTAATAGCAGTTCTATTATCAGTTTTATCTCTTTTTATAAATATAAAAAACTGGTCTTTTATAAATGTAGGGATATCCCATGCTACATTCGGAGGACTTGCTTTAGGAGTCTATCTAGGAATTTCTCCTATATATTTAGGAATTCTTTTTGCGGTATCAACTGGACTTTTAATTGGATATATAAGTAAAAAAGGAGATATTCATGAAGATATTTCTATAGGTATTTTATTTTCCATATCAATGGCTTTAGGAGTGATATTTTTAACTTTAACTCCTAATTATACTTCAGACCTTTTCTCATTTTTATTTGGAAATATTTTAACAATCACAAGAGAAGATATATATCTCTTAGCAGGATTTTCTCTGTTTACATATAGCTTTTTAGCTATTTTTTTTAGAAAAATTCTTTTTTGCTGTTATAACGAAGAAGTTGCTTATACAGCAGGAATAAACACAGATTTTTACTATTACTCCTTAATTACAATTATCGCTATAGCGACAGTTTTAGCAGTTAAACTTGTTGGTGTTATTTTAGCTTCTGCAATGATTATACTTCCTGCTGCTACTGCTTCCCAAATATTCTGGCATTATAAAAAAATCATCATATCTTCTATTATCTTAAGTATCTTAGTTGTCTTAGTAGGGATTTTTGTATCATATCAGTATGACCTTCCTTCAGGAGCAACAACTGTCTTCATTTATGGAATTTTATTTTTCTTCGCTTTATTTGTGAAGAAACTAAAAAAGGGAAGGTAAAATGTCATATCCACGATTTATAGGAAAAATAGAAAAAGATAAAGCTTTTATAGAAGATGAAGAGTTTCATCATACAAAGGTTAGAAGGATAAAAGAAGGGCAAAAAATAGAAATAAACGATTTAAAAGGGAATGTATATCTAGTTGAAGTTGAAAAAATAGAAAAAAAAAGACTCATAGGAAAAGTATTAGAAAAAATTTCTGTTTCAGATGAAAAGCTAGATTTAAGATTATTTTTATGTATGCCTAATCAGCTTTCAAAAGTAGATGATTTAATAGAACCTATTTCTGAACTAGGAGTTTCAAAACTTATTCCTGTTATCTCAACATATACAGCGGTTAAAGAAAAAGATATTGAAAGAAAATTAAGAAAATGGGAAAAAATAGCCTTAAACTCTATAAAACAGTGTAAAAGACTTTTTCCTCTAAAAATAGAAAAACCTATAAAACTTCTCGATATTAAACCTACAGGAGAGTATAGATTTGTTTTTTATGAAAAGGAAAAAGAAAAAACTCTCAAGGATTTTTATGGTAAAAAAGGAGAAAAAATAGACATTCTTATTGGAGCTGAAGGAGGATTAACAGAAGAAGAAATATTTAACCTTAAAATAAAAGGTTTTGAGACAGTTTCTTTAGGAAAGAATATCTTGAGAATGGAGACAGCTGTTATAACAGCTGTCTGTCAGGTTAAATTTGTATTTGATTAAGCAGCTTCTTTCTTTAGAAGTTTTTCAAGTTCATCTTCAAAGAAAAACTTATCTGAAAATGCAGGTTTAAGCTCATCAATCCACATAGCATTTTCATCATACTCAGCAAAAAACGGTTTACCTACCCAGTCTGGATTTCTTCCCTGGAGAAAATCTAAAACCATATACTTTTTACCATTTATTTCTGTAACACCTAACATTCTTATTTTTCCAGGAGTTGCAGACATAGAAGGTCCTTTAACTGTCCTAGCAAGACCACTTACCTGTTTATAAGCATCTCTAAAGATTTCCCATGCTTTTACCAACGGGACACCAAAGTAATGCTGTGCTCCAGTGTCTCTAGCCATAAACATATAGTAAGGAATCATTCCTAAATCAACTTGCTTTTTCCACATAGTAGCCCAAACTTCAGCACTATCATTTATATGTCTGAGAATAGGAGACTGAGTTCTTATAACTGCTCCAGTTTCTCTTATTTTACTAATAGCTTCCTGGACTTCATCAGTTTCTAGCTCCTTATAGTGGTTAAAATGAGCCATATAAGCAAGGTGATATCCTTTATCGACAATTTTCTTGAATAAATCTAGAAGCTCCTGGGCATCATCATCTGTTAAAAATCTATAAGGCCAAAAACCTAAAGCCTTAGTCCCAATTCTTATAGTTTGTAGATGAGGAATATTTGCTTCTAAAATAGGCTCTATATACTGCTTTAAAATTTTTGTTTTCATTATAAGAGGGTCACCACCAGTAAAGAGAAGGTCAGTTATTTCAGGATGAGCTTTTATATACTCAATTAGTATATCAACCTCTTTCATAGCAAATTTTAATTCATCTATTCCTACAAACTGGGGCCATCTAAAACAGAAAGAACAGTAAGCATGGCAGGTTTGACCTTGTTTAGGAAAGAATAAAATCGTTTCTTTATATTTGTGTTGCGCACCATGAAGTTTTTTTCCATTAATCTCTGGGACGTTATATTTCTGTCCTGCAGGATGGGGATTTAGTTTCATTCTTATTTCATTAGCAACAGCTTTAATTTTTTCTTCTGAAGCTCCTTCCCTTATAAGAGAAGCAATCCTTTCATAATCTTCATCTTTTAACATTCCTCTTTGGGGAAAAGTAAGTCTAAATATAGGGTCTTCTAAAGGATTTTCCCAATTAATAAGTTTATCTATAACATAGTTATTTACCTTAAAAGGAAAAACTTTTGACACAACATCAATATCAAATAGTTGTTCTTCTGTTAAACTTTTTTGAACTTGTGGAATTGTTTTATAAGATTTAGCAGTATATACTCTATATTGCATTAACTGACCTCCAGAAATTATTAGATAATTTAAGACCTAGGATAATAAAATATGGAATAATTATTATATAACAAGGAGAAAGAGTAATAAAATTAAAAAATATGAATTTTATAATCATCTTTATATTTTTTCTTAGTCTATCTTTTAAAAAAACATTAGCTTCAGAAGAAAAAATCTGCTATTTAGTAGAATATTTCTTTATAGATGTAGCCAAGGTTTGTATTACATACATAAAAAATGAAAAAATAGAAACTAAAGTAGAAGCAAATACACTTGGATTTGTTAATATCCTCAAAAATATTTCATACTTTGGATTCTCCAAAGCAAAACCTAATTTCAAACCAGAAGAATTTTATTTTAATCAAAAAGAGAAAGGATTAAGGATAGTCCATCACTATGAGTTTAAAGAAAATTATGTCAAAATACAGAAAATAATAAATGAGAAAAAATTTTTATATTATGTCAAAATAAAAGAAAAATTTTACTTAGAACCTTTTTCTGCATCATTGTATTTATTTGATAAAGTCAAAGAAAAAGAAAAAAAAGGTTTTTTAACAATTTTCTATAATGGAAAAATTTATAAAGTCCCATATGAAGTTTTAGAAAAAAAAGATTTTTTAAAAATAAAAATAAAACCTAAAATAGAAGTAGAAGGAATAATAAAGCCTAAAGGGGATTGGTATTTATATATAAAAAAAGATGGATACTATCCAGAGTATATGGAGTTAAAGATAAGGATAGGAAAGATAAGGTTAAGGAGGATAAGAGAG
>JAADDV010000051.1 GCA_013153795.1 Aquificota bacterium
TCATTTGAGAAGTTTTATCTGAACCGTGTGGGATAGAAAGCTTGCTCTTTCTTTTGCATTATAAAAGTTTTTGGGGTTTTATCTGAACCGTGTGGGATAGAAAGTATCTAAGAGCTGCTATCTCTTCTTTCTTTTTCGTTTTATCTGAACCGTGTGGGATAGAAAGTTTTTCTATCATATTTGTATGCTGTTATAACAGCATACGTTTTATCTGAACCGTGTGGGATAGAAAGTTCTTTCTGGAAATCATCTATATACCCTGTTATCTTTATATCGTTTTATCTGAACCGTGTGGGATAGAAAGTGAATTAGACGGGCAAGACTTGAGAGTCAATGCAGACATTCAGGTTTTATCTGAACCGTGTGGGATAGAAAGGGAACTAGACGGGCAAGACCTGAGGGTCAATGCAGACGTTTTATCTGAACCGTGTGGGATAGAAAGGAATTGATTTTGGCTGTTAGCTCTATAGCACTATTTTGTTTTATCTGAACCGTGTGGGATAGAAAGCTGCTAAAACAGTTGTATCAGATACATACTTAATTTTTGTTTTATCTGAACCGTGTGGGATAGAAAGGGAGGCGGGGTCGAAAACTTCCTCAGCCCAATCCTTTAATTGTTGTTTTATCTGAACCGTGTGGGATAGAAAGAATGATGCATTATTCCCAATAAACGCTATTACTCGTTTTATCTGAACCGTGTGGGATAGAAAGGCTGTTCAGATATATAGTGACCCTGCTAGCGTTGTTTCGTTTTATCTGAACCGTGTGGGATAGAAAGTTACAAGAAAACTAAAAGAAACAGTGGAATTCTCAGGGGTTTTATCTGAACCGTGTGGGATAGAAAGGTTTGAAAGGAAATTTTGTTAAAGCTGGTCAGGAGATAGAAAAATTTCGTTTAAGCATTAATGCCTTTTAATTTTAAATAAGAGTTTCTTAGATCCTCAGCTATATTTCTAGGAAAAATAGATATTAAAAAAATCATCCATGAAGGCAAATTTATAACAAAAGGATAAAAATCTTTATATTTATTATAGATTTCTTTATTTAAATAACCAAATGAACGAATATTTAAAAGCCTTAAAAGGCTAAAAACCCCTGTCTTTTTGTCATGATTTTTTACACAGGTAAGTTTTGACTTTAAACTATATGAAGGCGGTAAAGAACTAATAACATTAAACCAGTCCTCAACAAAAATCTTCATTATTTTAGGAAACCAGCTAGCACCAATAGGACCAAGCTCATTAAACGTATAAACAATAGGACTTTCCTCAAAGTAAACTTTTATATCCTTCTTTCTTCCTAAATACTCAAAAGCAATTCCAACCTGCAGAAAATTAGTATTTCTATATCTGTCAAAATCAGCTTTTTCTATAAGATTTTTACTAAAAATCAAACTACTTAAAAGGGTCATATGCCAGCCTAAGTCTTCTAACAGCTGATTTTTATCTGTAAAAGTCTTAGATTTTACATCTTTTACCCTTAGCTCAGAAATACCTTTCTTAGGATTTTTTTTGTCTTTAACTCTTGCTGCATTTACAACTATCAAATCAAAATCATCATTTTCTAAAAGCTCCAGTAAAACGTCTAAACTTCCTTCAAAAAAGCTGTCATCATCTCCTAAAAGCCATCTATATTCTGTATCTGCTAGTTTTAAAACTTTTTCAAAATTTGGATCTAAACCAATATTCACATCATTTCTGTGATAATGAATATACTCATACTCTTTTTGGTATTTTTTTACTACTTCCTGTGTGTTATCTGTAGAAGCATTATCAGAAATAAAAATAGGAATGTTATATTTTTTTACTTGAGGAACTATACGTTCCAAGCATGAATCTAAAAGATTTGCTCTGTTATAAGTTGGAATACATATACCTAGTTTTTTATTCTCCATTTTCATACACCTTGTATTTTATTGTGTCTTTTGGGTCATAAAGTCTGTCTGTGTAAGCAAGAAGAATAAAAGGCTCTTCATCAAAATTTACAAAAGCATGGGCAACGTATGGAGGAATAACAACAGTAAAAGGTTTTTCACTGTCCATCTCTATTTTCATTTTTTCTTTTGTATTTATATCTTCCAGAAAAAGGGTGGCCTTTCCATGAATAAGAGTAAACCATTCTGTAGCTTCTTCATGATAGTGATTTCCTCTTACTTCTCCTTTTACAGCACTTGTTAGATATATTTCTCCTGTATAGTCTGGTAGATTTTTTTCTTTTCCATCAATAGCTTTCAAAAACCAGCCTCTTTTATCAACAAGTTTTTTTCTAGGAATAATCTCTATTTTCTCTTTTAAGGACATCTAAATGCTCCTGTATAAGTTTTTCTAATCCTTCTTCTAATGAAATTTTTGGCTCCCAGTTTAAATAATTTTTTAGTTTGTTTATATCAGCTACATAGTACATAGGCTCATCTTTTCTATAAGGTAAAGCTCCAAACTCTATATCTGGTTCAAAACCGTATTTTTTCAGGAGGTTGGAAATAATATTTACAGCTTCTTTTAAAGATATTTCTTTTCCAGAAGCTACATTAAAGTCAAAAAAACCCTTTTCTTCATCTTTTTTTAAAAACTCTAAAAGGCACTGACTAACATCTTCAACGTTTATAAAATCTCTTATTTGCTCACATCCTGTTAGCTTTACTTTGTTTCCTTTAATAGTTTCTGAGATTATATAAGGAAAAAATCTATGGGAAGCTTCTCCAACGCCATAAACACTAAAAAATCTTAAAAGAAATATTGTAAAGTCGTCTTTGTATCTTCTTAAAAGCATACTTTGGGTAGCTTTTGAAATACCGTATAAAGATAAAGGGTTTAGACAGTCTGTCTCTTTTAGAGGCTCATTTTTTAATGAGTATTCAAATCCAGACCCAGCTACAATTATTTTAGGGTAGTGATTTATCTCTTTTAAAATATCTAAAATATTTATAATAGAAAATGCATTAATCTTAAAAATATCTTCCAGTGTTCCTTCTCCATATTTCACTCCACCAGCAGCTAGATGAACAACAGTATCAGGTTTTTCCTCCTCCAAAATATCTTTTAGCTTCTGACTGTTTTTTAAATCTAAAGAATAGTTTTTTTCTTTTCCTAAAGAAAAAGGTTTGCGGGTTATAGTTACTATTTCATAAGGAGTATTTTGCAGTTTTTTTAAAAAGTTTTTTCCTATAAATCCGCTGGCACCAGTTATTAAAACTTTCATGTTATCCAGCCTACCTGTTTTTTTTGGGCATCTTGAATATAATCTTCTAAATCTTTATAAGTGTTTACTTTTCCCTTTTGATAAAAATCTTTATACCAGTTGATAGTTTTTGAAAGGGTTGTGTTGATGTCCCATACTGGTTTCCAGTTTAAAAGGAACTTAGCTTTAGAACAGTCTAACTTTAAAAGTTTAGCTTCGTGTAAGTCTGCAAGCTGTGGGTTAATAGAATACTTTATATCTTCCCAGTATTCTTTAGAAAGTTTTACAATTTCTTTTACTGGAACAATATTTTCATCATCTGGTCCAAAATTCCAGCCATCTGCAAACTCTTTTTTTCCTTCTAAAAGTTTTTGACCTAAGAAAAGATATCCACTTAAAGGTTCTAAAACATGTTGCCAAGGTCTTATTGCATCAGGGCTTCTTATAAAAACTGTTTCACCTTTTGAAGCTGCCTTTACTATGTCTGGAATTAATCTATCTTGAGACCAGTCTCCTCCTCCTATAACATTTCCAGCTCTTGCACTGGCAAGGAGGATATTATGGGTTTTTCCATACTCTTTAGAATTAAAAAAGGAATTTCTATAAGAGCTAGTAATAAGCTCAGCACAACCTTTTGAGGCACTGTAAGGGTCATAACCTCCCATAGGGTCATTTTCTCTGTATCCCCAAACCCATTCTTTATTTTCATAGCATTTATCACTGGTAATATTAACAATAGCTTTAACAGAGTTTGTTCTTTTACAAGCTTCAAAAACATTTGCAGTTCCAATAATATTTGTTTCTAAAGTTTCTAAAGGGTGTTTGTAAGAATATCTCACAAGAGGCTGAGCTGCTAAATGAAAAACTATATCAGGTTTAAAATCTTCAAATACAGAAAATAGCTTTTCTCTATCTCTTATATCTCCAATTATTGAAATAATGTTCAGGTCTAAAAGTTCAAAGTGGTTAGGATTTGTAGGAGGTTTTAGGGAATAGCCTAAAACCTCAGCTCCTAAATGTTTTAGCCATAAGGCAAGCCAAGACCCTTTAAAACCAGTATGCCCAGTTATTAAGACCTTTTTCCCTTTGTATATATTATTGAACATCACCATTCCATACCTTCCATGGAGCTTTTCCAGAGTTCCAAAGTTCTTCCAGCTCTTTTTTATCTCTTAGCATATCCATTGGTTTCCAAAATCCATGATGTTTGTATGCTACCAACTGGCCATCTTTTGCTAAATTTTCTAAGGGGTCTCTTTCCCAGTAGGTCTCATCGCCTTTGGTTATGTAGTCAAAAACCTCAGGCTCTAAGACAAAGAAACCTCCATTAATCCATGCCCCATCGCCTTTAGGTTTTTCCCTAAACTGTTTTACAACATCTCCTTCTCCTATATCTAAAGCTCCAAATCTTCCTGAAGGCTGGACAGCTGTCACAGTTGCATATTTTCCATGTTTTTTATGGAACTCAACAAGCTCTTTTATATTTATATCTGCAACTCCATCTCCATAAGTAAGCATAAATGTCCCATTATCTAAATATTTTCTTGCTCTTAAAAGTCTTCCTCCTGTTTGGGTATGTAAACCAGTATCAACTAACGTAACTTTCCATGGTTCAGATTTTGTGTTGTGGATTTCCATTTTGTTATCTTTTAGATGGATTGTTACATCACTTTGATGTAAGAAATAGTTAGCAAAATACTCTTTAATCATATAGCCTTTATAACCAAGTAAGATGACAAAGTCGTTAAAGCCGTAATGAGAATAGATTTTCATGATATGCCAGAGAATTGGTTTTCCACCAATTTCAACCATAGGTTTTGGTTTCAAGACAGTTTCTTCACTTAGTCTTGTCCCAAATCCCCCTGCAAGAATAGCTACTTTCATAGCGCCGGTCTCCTCCATATTTTTATGTTTTATTTTTTTTGTTTTTATAAATGTCTATTAATTAATTAATAATACATTAATTAAAACTTTTCAAGTTATAAACGCAAAATCTAAAAATATCAAATCAAAAGTATCTCTAAATATTGAAAAAAATAAACAAAAACTCTTTTTTTTCTTTCTCTGAAAGAAGTTTGAAAATATATATACAAAAAGCATACCATATAGAAAAACAGAAGTATCTATTAGATATAATTATTGGAAGATTTGTAAGATGATTTTACGAAAGTTTTAAAAATTGTAAAAACTCTACTTGGTATATAAAAATTTTTGTAAGAAAGATATTTGAAAGTTGTTTATGATGAGATTTTAGAGAAATATAAAAATAGAAAAACTACCAAATCTCTTTAGCTTTTAGAGATTTGGTAGTTTCTTAAAATTTTTTTAGAAAGGTTGATTTAGATTTACAGCAACTACTTCTTTTACTTCAGGAATTGCTTCTTTAAGTTTCATTTCTATACCACCTTTCAAAGTAACAAGAGACATAGCACATCCATGGCAAGCACCCATAAGCCTAACATAAACAGTCCCATCTGAACCAATATCTACAAGCTCTACATCTCCACCATCAAATCTTAAAGCAGGTCTTATTTGCTCTAAAACTTCTTCTACTTTTTGTCTATCTATTTTAACTTCCTTTACTTCCTGTTGTTCAGTTGTTTTTTGCTCTTCAGACATGTTAATCCTCCAGTCTTTTATTTTTGGCTTTAAAATTATATATTCTTTTCTTATTTTATCTATGATTTTTGTCAAAAGGAGATTTTATGGGAGTATTTATAACCTTTGAAGGAATTGATGGTGCTGGAAAATCTACACAGGCGAAACTTTTATATGAGTATTTACGTGAAGCTGGAAAAAAAACTATTTTAACTAGGGAGCCGGGGGGAACAGAAACAGGAAAAGAGTTAAGAAAAATTCTTTTATCTGAAAACAAAGAAAAAATATCTTCTATATCTGAGCTTTTTTTATATGAGGCAGACAGAAATATTCATGTAAATAATATTTTAAAACCTTTTTATGAAAAAGATTTTTACATTGTCTGTGATAGATATATAGATTCTACTTTGGCTTATCAAGGATATGCTCGAGGACTAGACATAAATCTAATAAAAAATCTTAATGATATAGCTGTAGAAGGAATGTATCCTGATATTACATTTTTAATAGATATTCCTGTAGAAATAGCTCTAGAAAGACTTGGAGAAAAAAAAGATAGAATTGAAAAAGAGGATGTATCTTTTTATAAAAGACTTAGAGAAGGTTTTTTAAAAATTGCTCACGAAAATAAAAATAGAATAACGATAATAGATGGAAGAAAAAAAATTAATGAAATTTTAAAAGAAATTGTAGATGTTTTAAAAGCTAAAGGCTTACTTTAAATAAAAATCTATTACTTAAAGGGAGGATTTATGTTTCCAGATTTAATAAAAATTGGAGATTTTACAGTTCATACATACGGCGTTATGGTTGCTATTGGAATGCTTGTTTCTTTTTTTGTAGCTCTGCATTTTGCAAAAAAAGAGGGTATTCAGGTAAAACACGCTGAAAATCTGTTTTTTTATACAATTTTAGGAGGTATAGTAGGGGCAAGAATTGCTTATATTCTTGAGCATCCTGAGGAATTTCACTCTTTTATAGACTACATAGCCTTCTGGAAAGGAGGCATTGATTGGTTTGGAGCTTTCATTGGAGGAGCTATTGTTCTTGCTTTACTTCTTTTTAAATACAGATATCCTGTTTTAAAAATCGCAGATGTGGCAGGAATATCTGTTGTTATAGGTCATGCTTTTGGAAGAATAGGTTGTACGTGTGCCGGCTGTTGTTATGGAAAACCTGTTCCTGAAGATTCTCCTTTTAAAGACATTGCTATAACATTTCCTCATCATCATGACACAGCAGCACCACCAGGTATTCCTCTGTATCCTACTCAGCCTGCAGAGGCTATTGGAAACTTTTTGATATTTGTGGTTTTGTTCCTTGCTTATAGAAAGAAACTTTTTGATGGGGAGATTTTCGGGCTTTATCTTGTTTTTTATGGACTGGAAAGATTTTTACTTGAGTTCTGGAGAGGGGTAACACCGCCTATACCTGGAATTGGTCTTACGTGGAACCAGATTGTAGCCTTAGGTATGATTTTTATAGGCTTAGGTATTTTGGCTTATGGATTTATAAAACTGAAAAAGGTCAAACATGAAACTGTATAAACTTTTTGAGAAAAAGGTTTTTCATATAGAACCTGGTTTAGAAAGGATAAAAAAAGCCTGTGAAGAGATAGGAAATCCACAGGATAGATTCCCTTCTATCCTTATTTCTGGAACAAATGGAAAAGGCTCTACAGCATCTTTTTTAGAGTCCCTGTTTAGAAACCATGGATTAAAGACAGGTTTATTCACTTCCCCTCATCTTGTAGATGAAAATGAAAGATGGCAGATAAACAGAGAAAATATTCCTGATGATATTCTTGATATATATATAAACCAGCTAAAGCCAGTTATAAAAAAATATAATCTAACATACTTTGAGGCATCTACTCTCCTTGCCTTTAAATATTTTGCAGATAAATGCGTAGATATAGCCATTTTAGAAGTTGGACTTGGAGGAAGATGGGATTCAACAAATGTTGTCTATCCAGAGGTTTCAATAATAACAAATGTTTCCTTAGACCATACCCATCTTTTAGGAGACACAACAGAAAAAATAGCAGAAGAAAAGTTAGGGATAGCCAGAAAAGACAGACCTCTTATTATTGGCTCTGAGCAGATGGAAATCATATCCAAAGCTATAATGAAAGGAATAAGGGAGATTTACCACTACCCAATAGGATTTTCTTACAAAAAGACAGGAATAAACAGTTTTGATTTTTTCTTTAAAGGGAAAAAAATAAAAGACCTTCAGATTTCTATGCTAGGAGACAGACAAATACACAACGCATCAACAGCTTTAGCAGGATTTTTTGTTTATGTAGAAAAAAAAGGAATAGACCCAGATTATCAAAAAATAAAAAAAGCTTTAAAAGAAAACAGATGGCATGGAAGGATGGAAATCTTAGAAGAAAATCCTGTTGTGATACTGGATGGAGCCCATAATGAAGACGCTATTATAAAAACTATTAAGGAAGTAGAAAAAATCTTTGCTGGTAAAAAACTTTTTATTGTTTACTCAGGGATGAGAGACAAAAACTGGAAAAAAATACTAAATCTTCTTTCTTATAAAGGAGAAGTAATCCTCACTGAACTTCCTATCTCCAGAGGTCTAAAAGAGGAAGACTTTAAAGATTTAAACAGACCCTTTATAAAAGACATAAAAGAAGCTGTTGAAAAAGCAAAGGAAAAGGCAAAAAAAGAAGAAGGTATTGTCCTTATAACAGGTTCTTTGTATCTTGTAGGAGAAGTTTTAAAGCTTAAAGCTTGATTTTTCCTTTGTATTTTTTAGAAAGTTCTCTTCTCATATCCCTTTCTTTAATAGCCTGTCTCTTTTCATATTTTGCTTTACCTTTTGCAAGGGCTATCTCAAGTTTAGCTTTTCCATTTTTGAAATAAAGTTTTAAAGGTATAATAGTAAGACCCTTTTCCTGAACTTTTCCCATAAGTTTTAAAATTTCCCTTTTGTGTAGAAGGAGTTTTCTCTTTCTGTATGGGTCATGCTGAAGTCTTGCTGCAGGTTTATAAGGAGCTATATACATGTTGTATATATAAGCTTCTCCATCATCTATTCTTATAAAAGAATCTTTCAGGTTTACAGCCCCTTCCCTTAAAGACTTAACCTCTGAACCCTGTAAAACAAGTCCTGCTTCGTATGTCTCAATAATATCGTAGTTGTGATATGCAGCCTTATTTGTAGCTACTACTTTTATTCCCATTTTTTCACCTTTTTGTTTTATACTTTCTTTAAAAAAAGAGGTTTTAAGCCATGAATAAAATTATATACTTTCTCATACTATTTCTCACTTTTACAGCTTATTCATTTGGAGATGTTCTTTACAAACTTGATATTTACATAAATCTAAAAGATAAAACTCTTCATGGAAAGGTTGTTATTAAAAATGAAACGCAAAAAGTAGTATCTATAGATACACAAAACCTGAGTCTTAAAACAGATAAAACAGTTTTAAATCCTGGAGAAACGCTTTCTTTAGAGTTTGAAAAAGATATTTCAAAAAATCTTATAAACGGAAACTTTTTATATCTTCTTGGAAACTGGTATCCAAAGCCAGATACACTGGCTGTTTATTCTCTGACAGTAGACATGCCTGCTGATTTTACTGCTATTTCAGAAGCTGAAGAAATAAAAGAAGAGAAAAACGAAGGAAGAAAAAAAGTTTCTTTTATTTTTAAACACCCTTTAGAAGAGGTAAATCTCATAGCTTCTAGCAGATTTGTTGTTAAAGAAAAAACAGTAAAAGGAATAAAACTTTATACATACTTTTTTAAAGAAGACAGTGATATAGCAGAAAAATACCTTGAGAAGACAGCCTTTTATATAAATGAGTATGTAAAACTTCTTGGAAGATTCCCATACAAAAGATTTTCTGTAGTAGAAAATATCCTTCCAACAGGATACTCATTTCCTACTTTTACCCTGATAGGAAAACAGATAATCAGATACCCATTTATTTTAAACTCTTCCCTTCCCCATGAAATTCTTCACCAATGGTTTGGATGCAGTGTATATGTTGATTATGAAAAAGGAAACTGGAGTGAGGGGTTAACTACTTACTTGTCTGACCATATGTTTTCAAAAAATCCTGTTTTGTACAGGAAAAATCTTATTCTGAAATACATGGCCTTTGTAAACAAAGAAAATGAGTATCCCTTAAGTAAGTTTATATACAAAAAAACCCCTGTTGATGAGGCTATTGGGTATGGAAAAGGAGCCATGGTTTTCCATATGCTTAGAAAAAGAGCAGATGACAGGGATTTTATATGGGCATTAAGAAGATTTATAGCAGAAAACCAATTTAAAAAAGCCTCATGGTTTGATATAAAAGCTGCTTTTGAAAAAACATTAGGAACAGATTTAAGGGATTTCTTTAAGCAGTGGGTATACAAAAAAGGAATACCATCAGTAGAGATCTCAGATGCTTCTTCATACTTGAATAAAGAAGGAGTTTTCCAAATAGATATAGCCCTAGCCCTTAAAACAGATAATGATTTTTCTTTTACACTACCTGTAGAAATAAAGTCATATATGAGAAAAAAACTTTCTATCTTAGACACATCTGTAAAAGAAAACTCTATACTTATGAAAGATATACCACTGACACTTCTTGTTGACAAAGATTACGATGTTTTTAGAAAACTTTCTAAAGATGAAATCCCCCCTGTTTTATATTTTCTTTTAGGAGAAAAAGAGCCTGTTTTTGTTGTGGAAAAAGAGACTTTAGAAAAGTACAGACCTTTAATAGAAAAATATAAAAACAGAAAAATCATACATCCAGAAAATCTAGAGTATAAACAGCTTATAGGCAAAAATATTTTTGTTTTAGACAAAGAAAATACTGCTTTATTAAAGATTTTCGGAAAAAAAGAAACAGAAAAGGGATTTTTTATAAAAGGATACAAAAATCCATTCTCAGAGGAAAAAAGTATCTTTGTTATCCATTCACCAGACAAAGAAACTCTTAAAAGGTTTCTTCCTCTTATAAAACATTACGGAAAATACACATATGTTTCCTTTGGAAAGGATAGAAAAAAAGAGTATAAAAATCCCCAAAATGGTATAAAAATAATCCTGAATGAGCCTTCTGTTATCCAGTCAGAAAATGGTCTTATAACATACGCAAAACTTATCTCGTATCTGTATGGAATGAAAGTGATATATATAGGAGAGCAACATACAAAATTTTCCCACCATATTATCCAATATCAGCTTATAAAAGACCTTTATCAAAAAGGCTTAGATATTGCTATAGGTATGGAAATGTTTAGCAGAAGTTTTCAAAAGTATATAGACCAGTATATAAAAGGTCAGATTTCTGAAGAGGAGTTTCTAAAGAAAACAAAATATTTTACCCAGTGGAAGTACGACTATAACTACTACAAGCCTATTTTAAGATATGCTAGAGAAAACCATATTCCTGTTTTAGGATTAAATCTTGATGTGAAAATCATAGAAAAAGTAGCAAGAAAAGGAATTGATTCTTTATCAGAAGAGGAAAAGAAAAAACTTCCAAAAGAAATAGATTTTTCAAATCTTAAATATAAAGAATATTTACAAAGAATTTATGCTATCCATTCCCATGGAGATTTGAAAGATTTTATAAACTTTTACCAGTCCCAGCTTTTATGGGATGAAACAATGGCAGAAACAGCAGCAGAATATCTAAAAAAACACCCAGAAAAAACTCTTGTTGTTTTAGCCGGAAATGGCCATTTAATGTATGGTTATGGAATACCTGACAGGCTTTACAGAAGATATCCTGCTGCCCAAAGTATCATACTTCAAGATGAGCAAATAGAAAAAGGAAAAGGAGATTTCTTTATATATAATGAGCCATTTAAAGGGGAACTTTCTAAAAAACTTGGAGTTTATGTTGAAGAAACAAAAGAAGGACTAAAAGTTGACAGTGTTATAAAAACATCTGTAGCAGAAAAAGCTGGAATAAAGAAGGGAGATATTATCGTTGCTTTCAATGGCAAACCTATTAAGAACCTGGCAGATTTAAAGGTTCTTCTTATAAATCCACCAAAAGAAAATAAAATAACTGTTTTAAGAAATGGCAAGAAAATAACGTTGAAGGTAATCTTTGATTAAAATATTTTTACTTTAAGTTTTTAGGAGGAATAAATGTTTTTAGATAGAATAAAAAACTTTAAAAGCTACAAAACAGAAACTACCCCCTGCAAAATAAAACTCTCTTCTAATGAAAACCCATTTGACCTTCCTGAATGGTTAAAAGAAAAAATAGTACAGGAAGTAAAGAAGATACCATTTCAAAGATACCCAGACCCAACATCTAAAAAACTAAAAAAAGTCATAGCTGATTTTTATGGAGTAAATCCTGAAAATATTGTTTTAGGAAATGGCTCAGATGAATTGATTCAGCTTCTTACAATTATTATAGGAACAACAGAGCAGCCTGTTATGTATCCTATCCCTACATTTCCTATGTATCAAGTTTCAGCAGATATAGTAGGAAGACCAAAAGTAGAGTTTTCTCTAGATGAAAATTTTCAGCTTAATAAAGAAGAGATAGACAAGGCCTTAGAAAAAAAACCAGTTCTTGCATTTTTTGCTTCACCAAATAATCCAACAGGAAACACATTTGATAAAGAGTTAATTAAATATGTAGCAGACAAAAATGTTTTTACAGTAGTAGATGAAGCATATATAGATTTTTCTGACAAAGATGATTTTGTAAAAGAAGCTTTAGAAAGGGAAAATCTTGTTGTTTTAAGAACTATGTCTAAAATAGGTCTTGCTGGTATAAGACTTGGAGTTTTAATAGCAAATGAACGTATAGCAAAAGAGATTGATAAAGCAAGACCACCTTTTAACATAACATACCCGACACAGGTAATAGGAGAAATTGTTCTAACAGAAGGAAGAGATGAAATCAAAAAACAGATAAATATAATAAAAGAAGAAAGAAAACGTGTGATAAAGGAAGTATCTTCTATAGAAGGAGTAAAGATTTATCCATCAGATGCTAACTTTTTTCTCATGAAAGTACCAGATGGAAATTTAGTTCATAAAAAGCTCATTGAGAAAGGCGTTCTTATCAGAAATATGTCCCATCTTCCTAAAATGGAAAACTGCCTTAGGGTCTCAATAGGGAAACCAGAAGAAAACACTGCCTTTATAAAAGCTCTAAAAGAAGTTATGTCTGAGATAGTCTTTTCTTAAGCTCTTTTTCCCATCTTTTTTTTATCTCTTCTGGGGGAAGGGAAAGGTTTTCATCCCTATAAGGAAATGCATATGGAGAGGTTTCAAGCCTTTTCTTTTCTTTTTCTGTTAAAGGAGGTATATCTCCTTTTACTGTTGCGACTGTTGAGTAGCTTTTTCTTCCTACTGGCTCTACAAGCCCAATATTAAAACCTGCTTCTAAAAGACCTTTTCTTACAGCTAAAGATGCACTATATGTTGCTAAAACTGCTTCATCTTTCATAAGATTTTTTACAACTTTAAATATATCCAGCGTCCACATTTCTGTATTTACCTTTGGAGAAAAAGCATCGTAGAAAACAGCATCAAATTTAAAATTTCCTTGCGCTAATTTTTTTAATATTTGTCTACCTTCTCCAATAAGAACTTTAACTTTTATATTATCCTTTTCTATAAAATAGCTATCAAAAGTAAAATTTTTTAGAAAATATTTTTGAAATTTTCCAGAAAGTAAAAAATCAAAAATACTTTTGAGATTTTCAGGAAAAGAAAGACTTTTAATTTTTTCAAAAACAGAAATATCTTTCTCTATAGAGAATATCTCCAAATCTACACTTGAATTTTCTTGTAGAGCAGTTTTAATCGCAACAGCCACATTATAACCAAGTCCAAATCCAACATCTAGAATTTTTATTCTTCCTTTTTTGGCTAGTTGGGGAATTTTACAGGGGAGGACAAATTTATATAAGCTTTCAGTATAAGCTCCAGCTTTAGTGCTGTGATAAGCTTCTTTATACTCTTCATTTAAAAATGTTTCTGTCCCATCAGCTGTTAATATTTTCTTCATCATAAAAAATATAATATACTCTATTATTGAAAAAATGTTATAGTAAACATACCTTTTTAAAGTAAATATTCGCAGGGGGGCTATTATGGAGAAAAAGTTAAAAAAAATGACCATTGGTAATATTAAATTTACAAAACCTGTAGTGGAAAAGATAGTAGATATTCATTATATTCTAGAAGGAAAAGAAGAAGATATTTTAAAACATAAATATTTTATCTTAACTTATGAGGAATTTGATAAACCGTTAAAAGAGCTTATAAAAGAAGAGCAGGAAGATAAAATAAGATTTGCTATCATAGATGAAACAATTTCTATTAACTTTGGAGATGAAGAAATTCAAAAACATAAAGAAACTGTTATTGAATATGATGAAGAATGGTTAAAAAAGTTTAATCCAGATTATAAAAATTTTGAATCATGGATTATTGAGTTTGCAGATGAGATAGTTTTTTCAAAAAAAGTAAATACCTGTAAAACAGAGTAAAAAGGAGAATTCTTATGAGTTATATTGTTGTATATGTAACAACTCCTGACTTAGAAGTATCTAAAAATATAGCTAATATTCTTGTAAATGAAAAACTAGCTGCCTGCGTTAATATAACTCCTAAAATATATTCTACCTATTACTGGCAAGGCAATATAGAACATGATGATGAATACTTGTTAATAATAAAAACAAGAGAAGATAGGTTCAATAAACTAGAAGAGAGAATAAAAACCATTCACCCTTATTCTGTCCCAGAAATTATAGCCCTTCCAATAGTAAGAGGCTCCCATGATTATTTAAAGTGGATAGATGAAACCTTAGAAAGAGATGAAAAAGGAAAACTATTGTAATAAAGCCTCTGTATATACAGAGGCTTTATTATTATGTTTCTTTTAAAGCTTTTAAAACAATTTCATCTAACTCTTTAGCTTTAGAAATGTCACCTGTATGCTCAAAAGGAATAGAGCCTTTTATATTTCCACCAGGAAATAAATTATCTACTACTTTTTCTACATTTAGTTCAAAAACAGATACAGGAAAAGATAAACCTTCAATTTCTTCTTTTATTAACTGCGTTTTTCCAGAAATACTAGAAGCAATACCTTCCCCAAAAACTTCAACAGAAGCATAAGGATTTTCTTTTAAATTATTATATGTTTTAGAACCTTTATTTACTGCAAATCTTATTTTTTGTGGGTTAACAGCTGTAAGCCATGTAATAAAAGTAGTATAGGGTTTGTTGTCTTTAGCTGTAGCAACAACAGATGGAGTTAAATCTTTTAATATTTCTAAAAGCTTGTTTGAAAGTTGGTTTGATTCCATTTTCTAGCCCTCCTTTTTTGTTTGTAAACTTAGATAAACTAGTAGTAAAATACAGATAAAAATATAAAAAAGCAATAAAATTATAATTTTTAAGGAGGGCTAGATTTTTTTATAAAAGCGGCACAGCCGCTTTTTAGTTTATATTAAACTGTTTCCAGCTCTATTTTTTCAATATTTGTAGTTGCTTCGTTAACCGGAACTACTCCTCTTTCAGCAACTTTTTCATCTACTCGTTTAGGTTTTAAAACTTTTAAAATATACTCCATAGCTTTAAATGTTTTTTCTTTACCGCCACATGTATAAACATCGATAGCTGCATATCCATGTTCTGGCCAAGTATGGATAGAAATGTGAGATTCTTCTAAGAGAATAACACCTGTTGCACCGTGAGGGTGAAATTGATGAAAGTGAGAAGATAATTTACTTAAACCTGCATACTTTACAGCTCCCTCTAAGAGAGCTCTTACATCTTCTACATGGTCGATTTTTTCAAAATCGACTCCATAAAGGTCTGCTAGGATATGCAGTCCGAGGGTTTTTTCCATTTTCTATCCTCCAAAGTTATTTTTTCAATAAAAAAGTAAATACACGGGCTATCGCTGCCCATAATAAAAACCTCCTTCAAAGGATTAATAAAATTTAAGGGGTCTTATTATAATATAAACATATGTAAAAAACAACAATATCTAAGAAACTTAGAAAGAAAAAACCTTTGAGGCTAGATTTAAGCCTCAAAGGAATATTAAAAGCTTAATATTACTTTATTTTCCATTTATTAAATTTAAAAACTCATTTCTTGTTTTTTCATCTTCCTTAAAAACTCCTGTAAGTTTACTTGTCACGGTATAAGAAGAAGGGTTTTTTACTCCTCTCATAGACATACAGTTTCCAGAAATAGCTATTTTGTTGTTTCTTCTAACTAAAATATATCCTTCCTCCACAGTAACAGAGTAAATATAATCGTTGTAAGGAACATCTTCTACCTGTCTTACCATAGAGTAGTATTTATCCTGTCCTTTTTTGTCTTTACTTGTTTCAAGCCTATAATACGTCGTGCCTTTACAGTTATGAGAGTATACAGTTGTAGAAATTCCTATAGTTGCGTATAAAGCCTGAAGGCCATCTATCAATTTTTTAGACTTGCTGACAAAGTAGTATGTCTTTTCGTCTGATTTTATGTATCTGTCTTCCTTTATAAAATACTCAAGAAAAAGCTTCTTTTGTCTTTGTGAAACAGAGAATATAAAGTCTGGAATATATTTATCTGCTGATGTTCCAAACTTTTCTACATATTTAGTAAGTAGTTTAGAGTTTATATGAAACTCTACAATTCCGTTTTTTCTTCTGTAAGTTGAGTAGTTAAATGGTATTTCATCTAAAACTTCTTTTATTTTATATATAAATTTGGAGTTTTCGTGCTGAATTATTTTAACTAAGTAGCTCTTAGCTCCTTTGATAGAGAAAAAGCCTTTAGATAAATAAATTCCTAAGAATTTGATAAATGTATCGGCATTGATTTTCTTCTTTACTTTAGTTTTTGTAGCTACACTTCCATCGTTAGATGTATAGTAATTTTCTTCTAATTCTATATACTTAATATCTTCTGCTTCCATAATACCTGCTTGAGGGATAATAATTTTTGATAAGTTTTTTATTTCATATGCTTTTTTAGAAAGCCAGCTTTTGTTTTTTGATTTGTAGAAAATATCTTCTGTTGAAAAGAGCATTTTATGGTCAGGAGAGACGAGAAGGTCTACTGATTTACTTTTGAAATTTAACATCATCCCTTTAAATGGATATTTGATGTAGGCTAAAGGTTTTGTAAAACTAATTTTTAAAGTTTCTGGATTTACCTGAGCTACTTTGTCATTTACATCTAAATCTTTAAATAGTTTCCATCCTTTATCTGTAAGTATTTCTGTATCAGAAGAATAGCAAAGGTGCTCTGCTTCTAAAACAACAGCAACTCCTTTAGGGTTTAGCTCTTTTTCTAAAAACTCGGCTATTTCTGCTGTGAGCCTTTCTTGAACTTGCGGTCTATATGAAAATTTGTTTACGACACGGACAAGCTTTGAAAGTCCACAAACTTTTCCATTTGGTATATATGCTATGTGAGCTTTTCCAAAGAATGGAAGTAAATGATGCTCACAAAGGGAGTAAAACTGTATATCCCTTACAACAACCATCTCATCATAATCTCCAATATCTTCAAAAACTGTCATATTAAAATTTTCATAAGATTTAAACTCTTCCCAGAGCCTTACTATTCTGTCTGGCGTTTCTTTTAATCCTTCTCTATCTGGGTTTTCTCCAATTGCTTCTAAAAACAGTCTTACAGACTGTTTTAATTTTTCTTTATCTATACTCATAAAACACCTCCTAAGTGATTAAAAACTAGGTTTTAACTGAGAAAAAAGAAACTTTTGAATTATAAGATTTTTCTAACAGAAGAAAAAGATTTTAAAGTAAATTTTAAATAAAAACTGGAAGTTTTAAAACTTCCAGTTTTTATTTAGT